>DASQZE010000467.1:0-7158 GCA_035638875.1 Longimicrobium sp. | reverse complement strand
TCCCCTTCAGCACGTGTCCGTCGGCGCCCACCGTTTTCCACTGCACCTCGTAGGCACCGGGGTCCAGCGGACGGGGGAGCGCCAGCACGTACTCGCGGCCGTTCGTCTGCGGCACCCCCGTGCCGCCGCTTGCGATGTGGTTGCCGCCGCGCGACAGCGACAGCGTGGTGAGCGCGCCCTCCACGCCGCGGCTGAAGCGCAGGCGCACCTCGCGCACGGTGCCGTGGGCCGTGTCGCCGTCCGCGGGGGCGGTCATCTCGACCCTGGTGTGCGCGGCGGCGGGGGCCGGCGCGAGCGCGCACGCCACGGCCGCCGCGAGCATCAGCACGCGGCGGCCGGGGATGATTCGTTTCAGCAGCGTCAGCAGCATTCCGTCGTCGCCGTGGTCCCGCAGCGGGGTGCGATGCGGGCCGTGTTGTGATGTCATCCGTCCAGCACACGATCCATCCGGCTACAACGCGCCAGGCACGCCCGGTTTGAACATCGTCCGGTGGAGCGTCCGATCGGCAGTGCGCCAAAGGTGGTGCATCGCGCCCCGTTTCGCCACCGGGCCGCCAACCATCCGCATCCACCCCTGGCCCGCGGGGTGGATGAAGATCAGGGATTTCCCGACCGCGCCGCCCGCCCGCGCCGTGCGATCTTCCCGTATCGTGGGGACGGCTAGCAACTGCAATCGGGAGAACGGGATGGCGGCGGAGCAGGCGGGGGGCGAGCGGCGCACGTCGGACAGGATCTTCGGCGCGGTGGGCGTGGCCATGGTGCTGCTGGGCGTGTTCTTCTGGATCCGCTCGTTCGGCGAGGGCGGATCGGACACGGGCGCGCGGGCGGCCGCGGCGGCGGTGCCCACGCTCGCCATCGTGAGCCCCGCGGCGGGCGCGGAGATCGACCAGCCGGCGGCCGTGGAGCTGGATGCCGGGTCGTCGCTCATCCTGGGGCCCACGGGGTGGACGGCGGAGGGGCGGCACCTGCACCTGTTCGCGGGGGGCACGGAGCTGATGGCATCCGCCACGGAGCTGCGGCACGTGGGCGGCACGCGCTACCGGTGGACGCTCCCCCGCCTTGCCGCCGGCGAGACGACGCTGCGCCTGGCCTGGTCCGACGAGCGCCATCGCACCATCCCCGACGGCGCCTCCGTCCCCGTCTCCGTGCGCCTGAAGTAGACGCCTGGTTCGCATGGTCGGGAGGAGAGCAGGCTACGGCATCTCCGCATCCCGAGTCCCTTCCCCGGCCCCATTGTTTACGGCTGTCTCATCTTCAGTTCAGGAGTGCCGGCCATCCTTGGACCGCGATTACGTGGACGCATCTGGTACGCGGGGAAGTATCTCAGCCGTAGACAGGAGGTGCTTGGGGATGCATATTCGTGCGCGTAATTCCTTCCCTACCAACGCACTCCCCGCCTGAAACCATGCGCTTCTCCACCCTCGCGGCCGCCGCCGCGCTTCTCGTTGCCATTCCCGCCGCCGCGCAGGACCCGGCCCCGCAGCAGCCCGCCGCGCCGGCCGCCGCCGCGCAGACGGCGAACGACGGCCTGACGGGCACCCGCGTCCGCGTGACCGCGCCCAACTTTCTCCCCACGCCGGTGACGGGCATCGTCACGGCGTACCGGCAGCAGGGGCTCACGATTGCCGCCGAGGGCACGGCGGATACGGTGGTGCTGCCGCTGCGGTCCATCTCGCGCCTGGACAAGTTCGCGGGCGGCAGCCGCGGCTCCACGGCGTGGTACCGGGGCCGGTGGGGCGCGTTCATCGGCCTGGGGCTGGGGCTGATCGCGGGACCGGCGACGGCGCAGCTGACGGACCGCGGCATGGGCGAGTCCGCGGTGCTGGGCGGCGCAATCGGCCTGGGAAGCGGCTTCGTGATCGGCACCGCGCTGGGGGCGGCCTCGCCGAAGGAGCGCTGGACGTGGACCCTGCAGCCCTGGGGATTCGATCCCTCGCTGCGCCCCTGACCGCGACGGCAGGGCCGGACGAGGATGCGCGCAGGGGCCGCTGGAGATCGATCTCCAGCGGCCCCTGCCGTCATCCGGAAAACAACATTCGCACGCAGAGGGAACGGGAGGAAACGGAGAACTGATCCTGCCCGTGAAATACATGGACTCCGGGATGGCGTTTTCAGTGCGGATTTCCTCTGCGCGCCTTGCGCTTGCGCGGCGGCGGGTGGCGGTGAAGGTTGGTTGTGCGAGCTTCTGCGCAGTGGCTCGATCCGCCCGCTTCTCCGTGCCCCCTCCCGGACCCTCCCCCCATGACCCCATCCGCCTCGCGGATCCCCCCCGACGCCCGGGCCGCGCACCGCCAGCTTTCCCCCGCCGCCGAACGCTTTCTGGAGCACCTGCTGGATCACCCCGACCAGGCGGCGCAGCTGGAGGGGATCAAAGAGGGGCTGCCGCCCTGGGTGATCCCCTACGAAATCAACTGGCCCACGCTGGTCGACGCGCGCCGGGTGGCCGAGATGGAGCGGGCAACGGAGGGCGTGTGCAAGCTCATCAAGGCCATCCCCGCCGTGGTATTTGGCGGAGACCTGGGGGCCATGGCCACGTTCTACGGCTACGATCCCATCGTGCTGGCGGCCGTGTTCTCGGTGCGCAACTACATGAACACCACGGTGGCCCGCTGCGACTTCATCGACACGCCCGGCGGGCTCATGTGCTGCGAGGTGAACATGGCCTCCAACCCGGGCGGCTGGGAACACGGGTTCTGGCGCGAGCGCTACCTGCAGCACCCCGTCATCATGGATTTCTGTGCGCGCGAAGGCATCACGCCGGGCGGCCGTGACCTGCTGGTAACCTTCTGCGAGCACATGATCGACGACGCCCTGGACGGCGGCGTGGCCGAAGCAGGCGGCGAGCTGAACCTGATGATGGCCCTGGACAGGCCGCCCACCGACGGTGCGCGCCGCCACGTCGCCGAAGTGTACGCGGAGCTCCTCCGCCGCACCGGCCGCGGCGTGACCGGCGAGTTGTGGATGTCGGACACGCCGGCGGAGGAGCTGACGTTCCGGGGGGCGGACGTGTACATGGGCGAGCGGCGGGTGCACGTCTTTTACGCGTACGACATGAAGCCCTTTCCCATGCAGGTGCTGCGGGCGCAGCTGACGGGCGGGATACGCGTCTACAACGGCGGGCTTACGCGGATGTGGCTCGACAAGCGCAACCTCGCCCTGCTTTCGGAGAACGAGGGGCTGGAGGCGTGGACGGAGGAGGACCGCGAGCTGATCCGCGACCACATCCCCTGGACGCGCCTGGTCTCCCTCCGCACCACTACCTGGCGCGGGGCCGAGGTGCAGTTCCCCGGCTTTCTGCTGGATCAGCGCGACGACATGGTCCTCAAGCGCGGCATGGGCTTCGGCGGCAAGGACGTGCACGTGGGGCGGTACCTGGCCCCGGACGCCTGGGAGGCGCGGGTGCGCGAGGCGGTAGAGGAGGGCGAATGGATCGTGCAGGAGCGGGTGGACTCCAGACCGTACTTCTACCCGCCCCGGCCCGGCGCCGCCCCCGTTCCCCACACCCTCATCTGGGGCCTGTTCTGTACCGGGTGGCGGTACGGCGGCGGCTTTCTGCGCATGCTTCCCCATGGCGCCGGCGAGGGCGTCGTCAACAGCGCCCGCGGTGCCTACGATGGCGCCATCCTGGAGATCTGATATCTCCGAGTTGAGCGTGCACTCAGGGTTCTAAGGCTAGCCCCACGCGGAGGACGCGGAGGACAGAATGAGAACAGCAACAGCAGTCGTGTGAGGTGAGTGCAATCCGTTGTCGTTTCTGCAGTTCTCCGCGTCCTCCGCGCCTCCGCGTGAGACGGCTGCAAAGCTCCGTGTGCACAATGAATCATGAAACTCGGTATGATGATTCCGTGTGCATCCAGGGACACGAATTTGAACGCAGAGTTCTGAGAGCGTGTTTTAGATTTAGATTCCGCTCGGCGATCAAACACTCGGTTGTTTTCCTGAGGGAGCGCCTGCCAGGAACATCAACGTGCACAATACTTTGCGCGCGACCGAAGGATCTACTCCGCGCGTCCAAGGGGCACGCTTTCCGTCTCGTTGCCCGCCCCTCGGCCATGCGGGCCAGATCCTTCGGTCGGCGCCGATGGATCAGTCAAAGGCAAGGATTCCGGCGGCGCCTCCCTCAGGAAATCAAATCAAACGCGGGAGAATTTCTTGAACACACTCTGAGCTCGACTTTGGCCCTTTCAGGCAGCGTAAGCGAGTGCCTGGGCCCAACGATGGAACAGCGAGCTTGAGGTTGTATCGCTCTCGGGGTGGGAGGCAGAGGACGATAAAACCTCATGGGCCCAGAGTTGGCGCCGCACGACGGCGATGGCGTCACTGAAAGTGAGCGCCGGCTTGGGTATCAGGCCGCCCGTCGGGGTGTCAGTTGTGCGGTGCGACGAAGCTGTTCCGCCAGGATAGCGGCGAAGGTGACTTCCATCTGCCACCGCCGCACGAAGTATGACAGAATGCGCACGGGGCGAAGCGCGATGGCAGGAGCAGGTAGACATGCACCCAATGTAAACTGGACGGGTGCTTTGGCGAGACCTGCCGACACACTTGTGTTTGAGAAAGGGCCAAAGTCGAGCTGAGGGAGGCGCCCGCCGGGTCTCTCCCGCGCCGTGAACCCCGGCGCCGACCGAAGGATCTCCTCGCCCGTGACCGACACCCGCAACCGGCACCTGCCTTCCACTTCGTCTCGAGTCCGGAACCGGAAACTCGAACACGCACACAACCGCAGTTCTCCCCTTTCCCCTGCGGAGGGGGGAGGGGGGCCGGGGGAGAGGGGGCCGCCCGCCGCCGGCGCGGCTTCCGCCACTTTGATGGATCCTTGATCCTGATCTTTCTCCCCTCTCCGCGCGCAGTTTGACGCGGGGAGGGGCCGGGGGTGGGGCGGCGTGCCCCTTGCCAATACATTTGTTCAGACGAGTGTTGTGACCGGCCCGCCGCGCATCCTGCCCGGTTCCTCCCGATCCGCGCTCCCGGGCCATCCACCGTCCGTGCGCCTCCCGCGCTAAGCCCGGGATCAGCAACCGCTTCGCAGCATCCGCAGTCCACTTTCAGCCCTGGTGGCCGATGCGCTTCCGTCCGTTCCGCAGGTCCCTTTCCCCCGCGTCCCCGCCGCGGGGGCGCATCGCGGTGTGTTCCGGCGCAGCACATCGCTCAGCCGCGCGTGTCTCGAATCGCTACAGCCGGAGCGCCCGATGATCGCACCCGCGCAGGCGCCCGCCGGGGGGCGCGCGGAGATCCTCGTCGCGCACTCGTACTACCTGCTGGACGATCCCAAGCAGGTGGAGAAGATGCGCCCCTACTCGCCGCTGGCCACGCTCATCACCGCCGCCGTGCTGCGCGAGCGCGGGCACGGCGTCGCGCTGTTCGATGCGATGCTGGCGCCGGGGACGGACGCGTTCGTGAGGATGCTGGATGACGTGCGGCCGCGGATCGTTGCGCTGGTGGAAGACAGCTTCAACTTCCTCACCAAGATGTGCACGCTGCGGATGCGCGAATCCGCCCTGGCCATGGTCCGCGCCGCGCACGCCGCCGGCTGCCGCGTGGTGGTGAACGGCAGCGACGCATCCGATCATCCTGCCCTCTACCTGGCGGCCGGCGCGGACGCCGTGCTTCTGGGCGACCCGGAGAGCGGCGTGCCGGAATTGGCGGAGCTGTGGCTGCGCGATCCCGGCGCGGCGCTGGACGGGGTCGCGGGCCTCGCGCTCCCGGCGGAACCGGCTGCCGCGGGCCGGCTGACGGTGCTGGCGGGGGGATGCGGGCTGCGCGGCGACGCGACCGTTCGCCGCACCGCGCCGCGCGCCGCCGTGCGCGACCTGGACGCGCTGCCGCTCCCCGCGTGGGACCTGGTGGACGCGGAGGCGTACCGCCGCGCGTGGACGGGCGCGCACGGCCGGCTGTCGTGGAACGTGGTGACGTCGCGCGGCTGCCCGTACGGCTGCAACTGGTGCGCGAAGCCGCTCTTCGGGCGGCGCTACGACCAGCGCTCGCCCGGGGACGTCGCCGCGGAAATCCGCCTGCTGAAGGAGACCGTGGCTCCGGACCACCTGTGGTTCGCGGACGACATCTTCGGATTGACGGCGGAGTGGATCCAGGCGTTCGCGGACGAGGTCGCGCGGCTGGACGCCCGCACGCCGTTCATGATGCAGACGCGCGTGAACCTCATGCGCCCGGCCACGGTGGCGGCGCTGGCGGCGGCGGGCGCGGAAGAGGTGTGGCTGGGCGTGGAGAGCGGATCGCAGAAGATCCTGGATGCGATGGAAAAGGGCTCCCGCGTCGACCAGGTCCGCACCGCCACGCGGACGCTCAAGGCGCACGGCATCCGCGCCTGCTGGTTCATCCAGCTGGGCTACCTGGGCGAGGACTGGGACGACGTGCTGCTGACGCGCGACCTGGTCCGCGAGGAGCGCCCGGACGACATCGGCGTCAGCGTCTCGTATCCGCTTCCCGGGACCAAGTTCCACGCGGCGGTGCAGGCGCAGATGGGCGCCAAGCAGAACTGGTCGGACACGGACGACCTGGCGATGCTCTTCCACGGCACCTTCAGCACGGCGTTCTACAAGCAGCTGCGCGACGTGCTGCACCGGGAGGCCCGGCCGGATGCGGACCGCGCCGCACTCGACCTCCGCTGGGCCGAGCTCGCCGCCGAAGCCGCCGTGCAGGTCGCGGAAACCGCCGCCGCAGCGGATGTCGCCGATGCGGATGCAGGCGATGCCGGCGTGGCCGATCGGGATGCGGGCGAGGCCGTTCTGGCGGGAGCCGCCGCGTGAGCACGATGGACGTCGCCCCCGCCTTGTCTTCGGTGGAGTCTGCGGCAGATGCAGCAGCCGCGCTGCCGCCGGCCGCCGCCGCGTTCGACACCGTCGCGCCGCGCTTCGACGAGCGGTTCGGCGCGTGGCGCAGCGTGGCGGCGCAGCGCCGCGCCGTCCGCCGCCGGCTGCTGGATGCCTTTCCGCCCGGCGCAAGCGTGCTGGAGCTGGGCGGCGGCACGGGCGAGGACGCCGCGTTCCTGGCCGATGCCGGCCGCTCCGTGCTGCTGACGGACGCCTCCCCGGCCATGATCGAGGTCGCGCGCCGCAAGCTCGTCGGCCGCGCCGCACCCGCCTCCGCCGAAGTGTGCGCGGCAGAGGCGATGGAGAGATTCGCGGCCGATCGCGAGGCCGCCGG
>DASQZE010000466.1:0-5935 GCA_035638875.1 Longimicrobium sp. | reverse complement strand
TGGGCGCGCAGGGGATGGGCGGCGCGGTGACGATGAACGCCGTCGGCACCTCGGGCGTCACGGGCCAGACCCAGATCATGGACCAGGGCGGCACGGCCACCATGGTGATGGTGACCCTGACCGCGCAGGGCAACAGCACGCACAGCGGCCACATCCACACGGGCACCTGCGACGCCCCCGGCGACGTGGTGGTGCCGCTGCAGGACGTGACGCTGGCGAACGGCACCGGCAACTCGTCCAGCACCATCCAGGTGCCCATGGCGACGGTGATGAACGGCCAGCACATCGTGGCCTACCATGCCTCGTCCGGCGACAACCCCGGCGCTCCCGTGGTCTGCGGCACCATCCCGGCGATGGCGGCCGGCGGCGCCGCGGCGGGCTCCACCGGCACCGGCATGTAATCCGGTCCCCGCACCGGAAGCGGGACCGCCCCGCCGAACAGCGTGTTCGGCGGGGCGGTTTGCGTGTATCTTGTGATCATCCACCGATCGGTCCGCAAGCAGGCCTCCCCCGGATCCGCGGCCGCGGACACACACACGCTTCATCGGAAATCTTCCATGCGGATTCCCCTCCAGCGGTTCCTTGCCCTGTGCGCGTGGGCTCCCGTCCTGGCCGGCGGCGCGCTCGCGCCCGCGGCGGCATCGGCGCAGATCGTCCCGCGCGCGACGGAGGCACCGGACGGGCAGCGGCAGTTCTGCTGGACGGGGCGGCCGGCGGAGAGCTGCCGCACGTTCCTGGTGGCGGAGGGGAACATCTACGCGCCCGTCATGGGGACCACCTACCAGCGCACGGGCTTCCAGGGCGAGCGCACCCGGGAGAAGCACCTGGCGCCGCACGTGGCGTGGGAGGTGGGCGCCATGCGGAACGTGGGTCCGCGCGACGCGGTGGGAGCGACCGTGCTGCTGGGGGTGGATGCCAACGGCGAGCGCCTGGCGTTCAAGGGGCGCTACCGCCGCTGGCTGACCCCGCGCGCGGCGGTGGACGCGGCCGCCGGCGTGCTCTACGCCCGCCGCGCGGCGCCGTACCCGGACGTGGCCGGCAACGTCCACGTGCCCGGGGCGGGCGTTACGGCCGACGTGTCGCTGGGGCTCACGGACTGGGCGGGCGTGAGCATTCGCGGCGACCTGCTCTTCGACGAGGACGAACGGTCTTCGGCCGTGTACGGCGGCCTCAAGCTGGGCACGCGCCCCGCCGCCGCCGCGACCGTCGCGCCCCTGCTCTTCGCCGTGGTCCTGGGCGCCCTGTACGGCGGGGTCGGCGGGTAACGTGGACGCGGCCTGGGCCCATCAACCTCGACGCCCCGGCGGCCCTCGCGGCCGCCGGGGCGTTCGTCTTTTCCGGTAATGCGCAGGGCCGGATTGACACGGGCCCGGCCTCCCCTGAACGACTGAAGAATTCACCGCCGGAAAGACGCCCGCCTTCCCGCGGACACTCGCCCGTGCCGGACGAGTCCCCACAGGCGGGCTTGGTGTCGTCGCTGCGGCGAATTCGCTCGCCAGGTCTGCGCCCTCGCACCCCCGTTTGGGCCACCCTGCCGAGCATCAGGCTCCCCGCACGTCCCGCCGCAGGGTCGGGACGCCGGGGAGCGCGGGGAGGCGGGCGGAGCGCGCCGTGAGGCCCGTCCTGTCCGTCAGCGCGCATGAAGGCCACCAGGTCCATCCGGTCCCGCGCCGTCATCCCGAGCTCTACGTCAACCATCCGGGTTCCGTCACAAGCACGCTTTGACGGATCGCGATCGGGTGGATGATGTGCCAGGACAGGCACCCGCCTCCGCAGCCGAGATCGTGCCTCTTCGAAAAAACGCGGATTCCGTCCCCTCGCCGGCAGCAGCCGGTCTACCAGGGGCCTGATGCATCCGGCCGAGCGCCTTCGGTCCGCGATCGAGCGTCGCGAAGGCAATCATCCGGTACAGCAGGGCTCCACGAAGCTCGCAGGCGTGGGATGGACGTGACGCGACGGCCGTTCGCGGACCGATGGATCGTGCGGGAGGCCAGAGATCCTTGGTAGATCGATTGCTGCCGGCGAGGGGACGGCCATCCGCATTTTTGCAGGAGAGGGTACTGGACGGTACGCGGCGGATGTCCGCCCCGGCACAGATCCACCTGATCGCGATCCGTAAACGCCGGCCGTGGCGGAGGGTCGTGCATCGGACGAGCGGAGCACGCGCAGGTGAGATACAGGCACGGAGACGCGAAGGCCGCGGAGAGACGATTCCTCTCCCGGGCTCCGCGTCTCCGCGTGAGGTCTTTCGATGCCGATCTTGCGCCCCGCCGGTCCCGTCGACCGTCGCGGCCGGGGGAGCGGACGCCGCCGTCAGTCTCCGCCGGTCCGCCGCTGCTTCTTGTCCCTGGCGCCGCGAGTGGCCGCCGCGGCGATGAGCGTGGCCACGATCTCCGCTGCGATGACGGCGCCGTGGCGCTTGACCAGCTTGCTGACGGGCTTCATCAGCCGCTTGCGAATCTTCTTCTTGAGCTTCACGCGTCGCTCCGCGGTTCCGGGTGGTGAAAGGGCAGTCCAGTGGCGCACAACCAATGCCGTTACAAACCTTCGCCAGCGTGGACGCCGGTTCCCGCGTACTCCTGGCCCGGCCGCGCTTTGCCGTGGCGTGGTCCGTGCTTTCCGCGTGCGGCCAGGGCAAAAGAGTTCCGCAGGACCCTCGCCGAATCGGCCGATGGAAGGCGGCTGATTCCCGTGGCGATCATCAAAGCAGGGGCGGACCGGGATGAGCGACGGGACGAGCGTGAACGCCGGGGGACGGGCGAGAACGGATTTCGGATACGGGAGCGTGGACGCGGCAGATGCGGATCTGCTGTTCGCCGGCCCCGGCGAGATGCGCGCCCGCTGCCGGGCGACGGACTGGGCCGCGACGCCGCTGGGCGCGTCCGTAGACTGGCCGCCGGCCCTGCGCACGGCCGTGCGGCTGATGCTCGCGGCGCCCGTGGCCACCAGCCTGTGGTGCGGGGCGTCCTACACGCTCCTCTACAACGACACCTACCAGCGCATCCTGGGCGTAAAGCACCCCGGCGCACTGGGCCGCTCCGGCGCCGGCGTGTGGGACGAACTGTGGCCGGAGCTGGAGCCGCAGTTCGCCGCCGTGCGCACCCGCGGCGAGGCCGTGTACGAGGACGAGTCGCTGCTGCGGATGGAGCGGCTGGAGGGCGGCGGCGTGGACGACGCCTGGTTCACCTATGCCCTGAGCCCGCTGACGGACGAGGACGGCGCCTGCCTGGGCGTGTACAACGTGGCCGTGGAGATCACGGAAAAGATCCGTGCGCGCGAGGCGAACGAGTCGCTGGCCGCGCAGCTGCAGGACCAGCAGGTGGAGCTGGAGCTCAGCAACCAGCAGCTGCAGGACACCGCCGCCGAGCTGGAGCTGCAGGCGGAGGAGCTGCAGAGCCAGGCGGCCCTGCTGGAGGAGCGCACGGAAGAGTCCGAGGCGGCCCGCCGCACCGCCGAGTACGAACGGGCGCGCGCCGCCGGCATCCTGGAATCCATGGCCGACGCCCACTTCGTGCTGGACGCGGACTTCCGCATCGCGGCGGTGAACGCGGCCATGGAGCGCAACGTGGGGCAGACGCGCGACGAGCTGCTGGGGCACGTGATGTGGGACGCGTTTCCCGGCACCGCGGGCACCGTGTTCGAGCATCACTACCGCGCCGCCTCGACCGTGGGGGCCGAGGCCCACTTTACCCACGACTACCAGGACGCGCGGCTGGACCTGGTGACGGAGGTCGACATCTACCCGGCCCCGGCGGGCGGGGTCGCCGTGTTCTGGCGCGACGTCACGGACCGCGAACGGGACCGCGCAGCCATGGAGGAAAGCAACGCGCGCTATCGCACCCTGTTCGAGTCCATCGACGAGGGGTTCTGCGTCGTGGAGATGATCTTCGACGATGCGGGGCGGGCGGTGGACTACCGCTTCGTGGAGGCGAACCCCGCGTTCGGGCGGCAGACGGGGCTGGTGGACGCCGTGGGGCACACGGCGCGCGAGCTCATCCCCACCCTGGAGGAGCACTGGTTCGAGACGTACGGGCGCGTGGCCACGACCGGTGAAGCCATCCGCTTCGAGAACGGTTCGGAACCCATGGACCGCTGGTTCTCCGTGTTCGCCTTTCGCGCGGGGGCGCCGGAGGAGCGCAAGGTGGCGCTCCTGTTCACCGACACCACGGCCACCCGGCTGGCGTACCGCGAGCACGCGCGGCTGCTGGCGGAGCTCACGGCCCAGCGCCAGCGCCTGCACGCGCTCATCCTGCACATGCCGGCGCCGCTGGCCCTGCTCACCGGCCCCGAGCACCGGCACGAGATCGTGAACGATGCGTTCCGGCGCATCAGCGGCGGCGGCCGCGACGTCACCGGGCTCACCGTGCGCGAGGCGTTCCCCGAGCTGGAGGGCCAGGGGATCTACGAGCGCTTCGACCAGGTGTGGCAGACGGGCCAGCCGTGGTCCGCCCCCGAGGCCCTGGTGCGGTACGACCGCGACGGCACGGGCGTCCAGGACACCTGGTTCGACGTGCGCTTTCAGCCCGTCCGCGACGCGGAGGGGAACGTGGCGGGGATCCTCAACTTCGGGGTGGACGTTTCCGGCCAGGTGCTCGCGCGTCACGAGGTGGAGCGCCTGCTGGAGATCAGCGAGCGCGCCCGCGCCGAGGCCGAGGCCGCGCAGGCCGAGGCGGAGAACGCGCGGGCCGAGGCCGAAAACGCGCGGGCGGACGCCGAGGCGGCCAACCGCGCCAAGGGCGAATTCCTGGCCGTGATGAGCCACGAGCTGCGTACGCCGCTCAACGCCATCGGCGGGTACGCGGAACTGCTGGAGATGGGCATCCGCGGCCCCGTCACCCCCCAGCAGGGCGACGACCTGCGGCGCATCCAGACGAGCCAGCGGCACCTGCTGGGGCTCATCAACGAGGTGCTGAACTACGCCAAGCTCGAGACGGGGAGCGTGCACTACGACCTGGCCGACGTCCCCGTGCGCGAGGCCGTGGCCGCGGCGGAGCTGCTCGTGGCCCCGCAGGCGCGCGGCAAGGGGCTGGCCCTGGAGGTGGGCGAGTGCCCGCGAGAGCTCGCCGCCCGCGCGGACGCCGAGAAGCTGCGGCAGATCCTGGTGAACCTGCTTTCCAACGCCATCAAGTTCACGGACCCCGGGGGGCGCATCGAGATCACCTGCGCGCGGATGGACGGGCGCGTAGCCGTCTCCGTGGCGGACACGGGGATGGGGATCGCGGCGGAGAAGATGGAGGAGATCTTCGACCCGTTCGTGCAGGTGCGCTCCGACCTTACGCGCCCGCACGAAGGCACGGGGCTGGGGCTGGCCATTAGCCGCGACCTCGCGCGGGGGATGGGCGGCGAGCTCACCGCCACCAGCACGCCCGGCGTGGGCAGCGTCTTTACCCTGAGCCTCCCCGCCGCGTAGCCGCGGTGGCAGGATGCCGGGCGGTGGCGGAGCCGGTACCTGGATCGGGCCGTATCCCGGGGCGATTCGTTACGGACGAGGGCCACGCTTAGCGCATCGGCATTCCGCCGCGCGAGCGAACTCCGGCCCAGGACACGCTGCCATGATCACCAAGCCGACCGAGCAGGCCCTGCGCAACGCCCGCGAAGAAGAGGCCGCGCTGGCGCTGTGGTCCACGCACAGCCACCCCGCCGCGAGCGAGGCCGACTGGCGGCGGCTCCCCGAGACCGTCCGGCTGCGCTACCGCCGCCAGGCACGGATGGCGCTCGGCTTCGACCCCCGCGGCTGGAATCCCGCCGGCTATGATCCTTATGATCCGGCGGCGTGAGGAGGGACGGGGGACAGGTTACAGGTTACAGGGGGGACAGGTTACAAAAATGGGCGTCGGTGGCGGCGAGGGATGACCGGCGGTGGGCCGGTACAGAGAGGCGGCGGGTGGGCTACGACGGCGGGTGACAAACAGCGGTGATGCGATGAAGTGCGAGG
>DASQZE010000465.1:0-7939 GCA_035638875.1 Longimicrobium sp. | reverse complement strand
GGCAGCCCCGCCACGGGCAGCTCGCTGCGGAACGTGCGCCTGGAGCACACGCGCACGGTGTACTCGCTGTCCACGAACGATAACCACGCGGCGGCCCTCGACAGCGTCGTGTTCCGGCAGGTCGAGCACGGGCTGCACCTGTGGGGCCGCGGCACCAGCATCCGCCGTTCGCGCATGGATACGGTGACCAGCGCGCTCGTCCCGGCCGTGGCACTGGGGAACCTCGTCACCTTTGAGAAGAACACCATCCGCGGCGCGGCGGGCGTGGGGGTGGCCGTGCTGGGCACCAGCGGCGTCTCGCTCCTGGGTGGACGCATCGAGGGGAGCGGGGGAGTGGGGCTGCAGGCGACGGCCATCGCCGGGCCCGGGTTCACGGCCGCGCAGCCGGTGCGCGTGGTGGGCGGGGCAAGCTACCCCGCCGAGCTGTCGGTGGGCGCTTTCTCCAAGCTCTACACGCAGGTCTCCCACCAGGACAGCCTGCTGGGCAACGCGCGCGACACCCTGGTGGTGGCCGGGGGCGCCCTGACCTGGCTGGGGATCGCCAGCAACAAGATCCCATGGCGCGTCACGGACGACATTGTCGTGACGGGATGGGGCGGTCTGAACGCGCTGCCGGGGGCCGCACTCGTCTTCGACCAGCAGGTCCAGTTGATCGCGCGCGATGGCGGGCGCATCGTGGCCCGCGGAACGAAGACGGCCCCGGTGCTCTTCACGAGCGTCTACTGGCACGGGATGAGCTTCGAAGGAAGCCCGGGACTGAGCAGCTACCTGACCAACGTCCGGATCGAGCATGCCGGCATCGCCGTCCGGGCCGAAGGCTCTCACGCGGTCGTCATCGACAGCGCGGTCATCCGGCAGTCCGGGGTCGCGGCGCTGCTCACGACCGCTTCCCGCATCAGCCGCACCCGCGTGGATACCACCACCACCACCGATCATCCTGCGGTACTGCTGTACGGTGACGCCGTCATGGAGAGCACGCGGATTCGCGGGTCCGCCGAGCGGGGCGTGCTGACGATTGGCGGGAGCATCCTCTCCTGCGACATTCGCGGGAGTGCGGGGGCGGGAATCGAGGTATGGGCTACCGGGACGGTGCACAACTGCAACCTGGCGGACAACGGCGGCCCCGGCCTCACGTCGCTGTACGACACCACGGACGCAGAGGACAACTGGTGGGGTGATGCGGCCGGGCCCACGGGGCCGAACGGCGACGGCGTTTCCGGCACTGTGGATTACACGCCCTGGCGCACCACGCCGTACGTGCTGCCCTACGTCCCCTGAACGAGGCGCGGCCCAGCGTTGGGGGTCCCCGGTTCACCGTGTGAGCCGGGGCTCCGTTCGTGGGGGGATGAACGGCGGTTTGGGCGGATGATGGGGAACCGCGCGCTTTTTTCGGGGATATCAGCGCGAGATTGAGGATTCCACCCGCTGATCTTCCGAAAGACACCCTGATGGCGATACGAATCGGGCAGGGCGGCCCGCCGAACCCCGTGCGCGACCCCCTGGCGGAGGTGCGCCGCGCGCTCATGCGGCTGCACAAGACGCTGATCGACAGCGAGCGCCCGCGCTTCGAGGCGCACCTCGGCGGCGCCGTGACCAACACGCAGCTGCTGGGCGCACTGCTGGAGGACCCGTTCTTCCAGTGGCTGCGGCCGTTCTCGCAGCTGATGGCGGCCATGGACGAGGCGCTGTTCGGCGACGAGCCGGTGACGCTGGAGAGCGCCCGCGGCTTCGTGGAGCAGGCGCACGCGCTGGTGGCCGTGCCGGACGGGAACGTGCCTCCGGACGATGCAAGTCCGTACGAGCGGGCGCGGCAGCGCGACGCGACCGTGCTCTTTGCCCACACGGAGCTCACCCGCCGCGTGGCCGCCGCCCTGCTGGCGTACGAAGACCTCCCGGCCTAGCCGGATTCCGGAGGAGCATGGACGCGGACGACTACGGATTCCCCATCGACGGGACGGCGTACCGGATGGTGCGCGCATGGAGCGACACGGACGGATCCGCCGTGCCGCACTGGTACATCGCGCACGTGCGGGACCTGGACGATCACCTCCACGTGCTGGGACAGGCGACGGACCCGCGCAGCCCCTATCCACCCGAGCAGTACGTGGAGACGGCCCGCATCTGGATCGCGGAGAACCTCGTCCCTCCGCAGCCGAACCAGCCCCCTGCGTGAGGTCGTGGCCGGCCGTGCGCACCGGGCGCACGGCGGCCGTTCGTGCAGTCCGCGCAGGCGGCCCTCGTGGACGCGATCCGCATCCCTCCTGTTCCCAGGCAGTTAGGCGGCCGTTAAGATTTTAGCATGCGCGCGCACTTTCCCGCCGCGGCGGTGTACATCGCCTGCCGACATCATCCGGAAACACTCCAGAAAAGCCGTTGCAATGAAGCCGATTCGTACGCTGCTGTTCGCGGGGCTCGCGCTGGCGGGCGCCGCGCCGGCGCTCCAGGCCCAGGCCATGGATACCGCGCAGGCCAACTGGCACCTGCTGGACCCCACCGCCGACCGCGTCCCGGGCATCGGCGCCGAGCGCGCCTACCGCGAGCTGCTGTCGGGAATGCAGCCGCGCGACACGGTGATCGTGGCCATCATCGACAGTGGCATCGAGATCGACCACCCGGACCTGGCCGGCGTCGTCTGGACCAACCGCCGCGAGGTCGCCGGCAACGGCCGTGACGACGACAACAACGGCTACGTGGACGACGTGCACGGCTGGGACTTCCTGGGCGGCCGCGACGGACGCGACATCAGCTACGACACGTACGAGATCACGCGCCTGTACGCGGCCTGCCGCGGCGGCGCCGCGGAAGCGGGCGGCAGCGCCTGCTCCGACATCCGCAGGGCCTTCGAGGCGCGCCGGTCCGAGCTGTCCGAGCAGGGCGCCTTCGTGCAGCAGCTGATGGGGATGATCGAGGCCCTGCGTCGGGCCATGCCGGGCCAGGAGATCACCGAGGCCTCGCTGCGCGCGCTGCAGAGCACTGACCCGCAGCTGACGGTGGCACGCAGCCAGATCAGCCGCCTGCTGGCCGCCGGCTTCTCCATCGCGGACGTGGAGGGGCAGGGCCAGGCGATGAAGGACCAGCTGGAATACAGCCTGAACCCCGACTTCGACCCGCGCCCGGTGATCGGCGACAACTACGCCAACACGGCCGAGCGCGGCTACGGCAACGCCGAGGTCGAGGGCCCCGACGCGGACCACGGCACGCACGTGGCGGGCATCGTGGCGGCCATGCGCAACGGCGTGGGCGTGAGCGGCGTGGCGGGCAACGTGCGCATCATGGTGCTGCGCGCCGTGCCGGACGGCGACGAGCGCGACAAGGACGTGGCCAACGCCATCCGCTACGCCGTGGACAATGGCGCGCGCGTGGTGAACATGAGCTTCGGCAAGAGCCACTCGCCGCAGAAGGGCCTGGTGGACGAGGCCGTACGCTACGCCGAGAGCAAGGGCGTGCTGCTGGTGCACGCCGCCGGCAACGACGGCGCGGACCTGAACAAGGAAGGCAACTTCCCCAACCAGGAGTACGTCGGCGGCGGGCGCGCCACCAACTGGATCGAGGTGGGTGCATCGGGGTGGCAGGGGCCGGACCAGCTGGCGGCGGACTTCAGCAACTACGGCCGCGGCAAGGTGGACGTGTTCGCGCCGGGCGTGAGCATCCTTTCCACGGTCACGGACCAGAAGTACGAGCGCATCGACGGCACCAGCATGGCGGCCCCGGTGGTGACGGGCGTGGCGGCGACGCTGCTCTCGTACTTCCCGGAGCTTACGGCGGTGCAGGTGCGCGAGATCATCCTGGCCAGCGCCACGCGCTACACGGACCAGCAGGTCCAGGTCCCCGGCGGCCGCGAGCGCGTGCCCTTTGGCCAGCTGTCGGATACGGGCGCCGTGGTGAACCTGTACAACGCGGTACAGATGGCGCAGCAGCGCGTGCGCCGGTAGGGCGGACGGCAGGGAGATCGGGGATAGCCCGCAACTGCAACTGCGGGTTACGGGGGACAGGTTACAGGGGACAGCCCCCAACGGCAGTGCCGTTGGGGGCTGTCTTTCGTTGCGATGAACGCGTCTCCGGCGGGGGCCCGGCCCGCCGCACCGGACTCGGCTTGCCATCAACCCTCCCCCAGGGGTTTTTGGGGGAGGGTGGGCGAGGTTTACGAGCCCGGGTGGGGGCGCTCGCGAGCTCCGCCACCCCGCACGATCTCGACCGGCCGAATCCCTGATCGGCCTTCGGAGTCCGGCCGCCGCGCCTACTGCCTTCCCGCCGCGCCCGTCCCCGGCGCCCCGCCCCGCCGCGCGGAATCGGCGGGGGTGCCGCGCACGGTGCCGGCGGCGGCTTGCGCGGCCTGCCGGTCCATCTGCCGCACCACGGGGCTCATGCGGCCGCGCGGGGGCTCCCAGCGCAGCGGCTTCCATCCGCCCCGCTCCAGCGCCGACGGGGAGCCGTCCGCGGGGCGCAGGGCGGGCAGGTACACGTCGTACTTGCTGCCGGGGTTCCACAGCACCCAGCTCTTGAGGCCGCTGTCGTACGTGGCGGCGATCTGCTGGCGCACGTGGCTGGGGCCATACGTGATGCCGTCGCGCAGGTAGTCCGCCGTGAACGCCTGCAGCCACGGGATGATCTCGCCCGTCTTCTTGCCCTGCGCCTGCACCGCGCGCGTGCGCTCCACCGCGTCCGCCATGCTGATGCGCACCATCTCGTAGGGGTGCGCGTTGGGCTTCGTAAATCCGTAGACCCCGCCGAAGTAGTGCGACGGGTACACCATGGGCAGCACGGCATCGCTCGCGGTGATCACCCGCTCCCAGTTCTGCCCGATCCCCACGTCGCCCGCCAGGTGCGTCACCAGCCCGAACACGTCCGCCGTCACGGGCACCCGGTACTCCGCCAGCTGCTCGCGCGAGTAGCGGATGAACTCCTCGATGTTCACGTCGCGCGCCTTGCCGTTGGATCCCGGAAAGGCCATGGTGCGCCGCCGCGCGTCCGTCACGTCGGGAAAGCGCACGTAGTCCCACTGGATCTCGCTGAAGCCCATGTCCAGGGCCTCCCGGGCGATCGCGATGTTGTAGTCCCACACCCGCCGGTCGTACGGGTTCACCCACGGCTTGCCCTTCTGGTCCAGCCACACGCTGCCGTCGGTGTGGCGGATGGCCAGCTCCGGCTTCCGCTCCGCCAGCATGCGGTCCTTGAAGACGACGATGCGGGCGATGGGGTAGATGCCGTGCGCCCGCAGCGAGTCCACCAGCGCCGGCAGCCACCTGGAACGCGGCATGGTGTCCGCGCCGATCTCCCTGGCCAGCGCAATGCCCGTGGAGTCGTGCGTGAGGTAGGTGTCGCTTTCCTTGATGTCGACGACGAACGCGTTGATTTCCGTCTCGTCGGCGATACGGATGAGCTCGCGCATCCGCGTGCGCCCGCCCGCCGCCCAGCCGTTTACGTACAGCGCGCGCAGGCTGTCCGGCCGCGGCACCCGGTCGCCAAGGCGCGCTCCGGCCACGGCCGCGCTATCCTCGCGCGCGGTGCCGGCCGCCGCGGCGGGATCCGTCCCGCCGCCCTTCGCCGCGCCGCCGCCTGCCTCCCCTCCCCCGCCGTCGCCGCCGCACGCCGCGAGGGCAAGGAGCAGCGCCGCCGCGCCCACGCGCGCCCTGCCGAACGTCATCGCCGTCATCCCGATTGCTCGCGATCCCAAGCGTTGCGGCCGCGGCGGACGTGCATCCGCGGCCCAGGTGGTCCCCGCGTACAGTCGTACTTTCGGCCGGGCTGACGCAAGCGCCCCCGCCCCCCGGCCCGCCCCCGGCCCCCTCCCCCCGCAAAACGGCCGCGTGGAGAGGGGGAGAACTACGCCTCGTGCACGATCGCAGGCCACCGGCGGCGCGCCCACCCGCTCGTTCCTCGCGACCTCCCCCAAAACCTGGGGGAGGTGAGATGGATCGTGCCGGATGGCGGGCTGCCTGCACCGGCCGAGGGCCCTCTCCCCCCGCCCCCGGCCCTTTCCCCGCTTCGCGGGCGAAAGATGAGAAATTCATTCCGGCGGGGACACCGTTCGGGCGTGCCACTCCCCCGTGCCGGACAGTCCGCGCACGCGGACTTCGTGTGGTCGTTGCGGCGAATTCATTCGCTCTGCCTGGCCGGGACGGTCCCCACCCAAGCAGCCCTGCCCGTCCAGACCGCACCCGATCGTTCCATCTCCAACCCTCCGGACGGTCACGAACCCGCCTCTTCCCCGCCCCGCGGCTTGACGCCTGCCCGGCGCACGGCCTATATCTCCCCGCGAAATCCCAGCCCCGGCCCGCACCGCGGAGAGAGCAATGGCCAACGTCCCGCAGGACCTCAAGTACACCAAGGAACACGAGTACATCAAGCCGTCCGGCGAGGAGGGCGTGTACATCATCGGCATTACGGACTATGCCCAGGGCGAGCTGGGCGACGTGGTGTTCGTGGAGCTGCCCAAGCCGGGGAGCACGTACACGGCGCACCAGGTGTTCGGCACCATCGAGGCGGTCAAGGCCGTGTCGGACCTGTACATGCCCATCGCGGGCGAGGTAATCGAGGCCAACACGACGCTCGACGCCGACCCGGCCACCGTCAACAGCGACCCGTACGGCGCCGGCTGGATGATCAAGGTGCGCGCCGACGGCCCGCTGGGCGACGACCTGATGGACGCCGCCGCGTACACCAGCCTGATCGGCGGGTAACGGCAGTGCGAAAGTGCGAAGTGCGAAAGTGCGAAAGTGCGAAAGTGCGAGAGTAACTGCGGTCCTACTTACGCACTCCCGCACTTTCGTACTTTCGCACTCCTGGGTTGAACTATCCTCGGCTGAGAGCTAGAAAATGGCGACCCTTACCTGGCACGGGCACTCCTGCTTCATGCTGGAGCACGACGGCACGCGCATTCTCATCGACCCATGGCTCGACGAGAACCCCACGGCCGACATCAAGAGCGGCGACGTGGGCAAGGTGGACTTCATCCTCGTCTCGCACGGCCACTCCGACCACTTCGCGGACTGCATCAAGATCGCGAAGAAGACGGACGCCACGGTCATCTCCACCTTCGAGCTCGTCTCGTTCTGCCAGAAGAACGGCGTCAAGAACGGGCACGGGATGAACATCGGCGGCGCGTACCTGTTCCCGTTCGGCCGCGTGAAGCTCACGCCCGCGCTGCACACGGGGAGCATCGACGGCGACGACGGATCGTTCACCACCGACTGCTGCGGATTTCTCATCAGCCTGGACGGCGGGCCCAGCATCTACCACGCGGGCGACACGGCGCTGATCATGGACATGCAGCTGCTGGAAGGACGCGTGGATGTGGCCATCCTGCCCATCGGCGACAACTTCACCATGGGGCCGGAGGATGCGGCCCGCGCGGTGGAGATGATCCAGCCGGAGGTGGTGATCCCCATGCACTACAACACCTTCGAGGTCATCCAGCAGGACCCCGAAGGCTTCCGGCAGATGGTGGGCGACGCCGCGCGGGTGGTGATCCTGCAGCCGGGCGGATCGTTCGTGGCCGGCGAAGGCGATCCTCCAAACGAGTGATCCGGCTCCGTCCGCGGCGAGGCTTCCGCGGACGGGAGGATGGATGGCGGTCGATGAAGTCGAACCGGAGCGGGCTCGCAGGGTGAGCCGGCTCCGTTTTTCGTCCCCCACCCCCGGGCCCCTCCCCCCTCGTTCCTCGTGGAGAGGGGGAGAACTTCCAGCAGGATAGCAGGCTTTCGGAAACGCCCCCACCCGCTCGATTCCTCGCGACCTCCCCCAATCCTGGGGGAGGTGAGATTGATTGCGTCGGGGTGGCGGGCTGGCTGCACCGGCGGAGTGTGCAACCGGCATGATGGTTGACAAAACAGCCCGGGATGATGGTTGACACTCTCCCCCCACGGGGGAGTCCGGCGTTAGCCGGAGATCATCCCGGTGCGTTCGTCCAGCCGACCCAGCATCAACCGATAGAAGTAGA
>DASQZE010000464.1:0-10365 GCA_035638875.1 Longimicrobium sp. | reverse complement strand
TGTGCATTCATGCTTCAAAGAAGTTCTCACACAGGGGGAAAGAGGACACGGGGAACAGATCCAGTCTTGCTGTTCTCCGTGACCTCTTTCCCCCTGTGTGAGACAGCAGTAATACTCCGCATGCACAATCAACCGTGCGATTCGGTATCACACGGAGGTCACGGAGGTCACGGAGGTCACGGAGGTCACGGAGGTCACGGAGGTCACGGAGGAAAGGCCGTCCTCTGTGCTTCCGTGCCCTCCGTGTGAGGTATCTTTGAGGCGGGAACCCGGAGCACGCGATGCGGGAGTCGGGAGGGGTCCTCTGTTCGGGTTCTCGAGCGCCAGGCGAGGCCGGCCCCCTGCCGCGGACCCACCATCGCCCCCGCTCGCCCTTCCTCCGTCCCGCTCGCCGCATCCCCGTCCCGCTCGTCACGCGGCGTTCATGCGTACGATCCGGGCGTGGCGAGATTCCCGTCGCGAATCCGGGAACGGCCCGGCGCGACGCGAACCTCGGCGGACGGACATCCATCATGAACGCACCGGGTGCGGCACGGCCGCGGCGGCACGACCTGGACTGGCTGCGGGTGATCGCCATCATCCTGCTCCTCTTCTTTCACTCCGCCATGCCCTACGTGGCGGAGACGGACTGGCACCTCCAGAACGCGGAGACCAGCCCGCTGATGAAGGAAGCGACCTACTTCCTGAGCCGCTGGCGGATGGCGCTGCTCTTTTTGATCAGCGGCGTGGGGACGGCGTACGCGCTGGGATTTCGCCCCGCTGGCGGCTACGTGCGCGAGCGGGCCCGGCGGCTGCTGGTGCCGCTGGCGTTCGGCATCTTCGTCATCGTGCCGCCGCAGATCTACATGGAGCGGCTGGCGAACGGCGCCACGTACGGATACCTGGAATTCTGGCCGCGGGTGCTGCGCTTCGAGCCGTATCCCCAGGGGGAGTTCAGCTGGCATCACCTGTGGTTCATCGCCTACCTGTTCCTGTACTCCGTGGCCGCGCTGCCGCTGTTGCTGTGGATGCGCTCGGCGCGCGGCCGGCGGATGCGCGCGGCCGTCGAGCGGCGGCTGGCGGGGCCCGCGCTGTACGCGCTGGGCATTCCCCTGGGCCTGGCGCTGGCGACGCTGTACGTTCGCTGGAGCGGCCCCGAGAACATCAAGGACGACTGGGGCCGCCTGGTGTACTACTTTCTCTTCTTCCTCTTCGGGTACCTGCTGGCGGAGGCGGAAGGGGCGTGGCGATGGATGGAGGCGCGGCGGCGCACGTCGCTGGCCCTGGCGACGGCGTGCATCGTGGCCATCAACTACCTGCGCTGGAACGACCTGGAGCCGGCCTGGGGATACAACGCCGGCACCGCGGCGCTGCTGATGCTGCAGGGGTTCAACGCGTGGTTCTGGGTGCTGGCCATCCTGGGATGGGGGCGGCGGCTGCTGTCGTTTCGCAACCGGGTGCTGGAGTACGCGAGCGAGGGCATCTATCCCTTCTACATCCTGCACCAGACGGTCATCGTGATCATCGCCTTTTACGTGATCCGCGCACCGGATGCGGTGTGGGCCAAGTTCTGGTTCACCAGCATCGTCTCGGGGCTGCTCACCGTCGCCCTCTACGACTTCGCCGTGCGCCCGTTCCGCGTGACCCGCTTCCTCTTCGGGATGAAGAATCCGCCGCGCGCCCCCCGGTCCGTCCCCGCGCCGCCGCTTGCCGTGGCCGTGGTGGATGGGGTGAAACCGACGGATGCGATGGATGCGGATGCGGTGGTGCTCGTCGGGAATTCAGGGTGATCGGGATGGGCCGAGCTGGGGCAGAGCGAATGAATTCGCCGCAACGACCACACGAAGTCCGCCTGCGCGGACTGCCCCCTCGCGGCATGCGGCCGGCGTGCACCGGGGCCGAGATTCGCGCCGGATCCGACGCGTTGGCGGCGAGCCCGCCCGTGCACGTCCATCCGCGCCGCGCCCGTCGGCCCGTCGAAGTGTATACCCTCTCCCACGCAGTTTGTGGGAGAGGGTGGGTGAGGTTTACGAACCCGGGTGAGGGCCCTCCGCCCGTGCACGCGGCCATCCCATGAGCACGCCGCGCATCCCGTCCCCGCCGGCGGCCGAGTCCCCTCCCCGTGACGATTTCTGGAGCTGGCCGGCCGCGTTCGCCCTGACGACGCTGCTGGGGCTCCTCTCGGCCGCGTACTACGCGCTGGACGACGTGGTGCGCGGCTACGACGCGCCCGTGCTGGCGACGCTGGTGGAGGAGGTGACGGGGATGTGGGGGCTGCTGGTGCTGGGGCCGCTCGGCATCCGCATCGCCCGCCGCTTTCCGCCGCGGCTGCACGGGAGCATGCTGGCGCACATCCCCGGGCTGCTGGGGATTTCCGCCGCGGCCACCACGTGGAACTGGGGCTCGCGCGCAGCCCTCTTTCCCCTGCTGGGCCTGGGGCCGTACGACTACGGGCGCATGCCCCTGCGCTACCTGATGGAGCTGCCCAAGGCGGCCATCGTCTACGTGATGGCGCTCGCGTTCGTCACGCTGTTCGACCGCTACCGCGAGGGGCGCGAGCGGGCGCTGCGGGTGGCGCACCTGGAGGGCAGCCTGGCCCGCGCCCAGCTGCAGAACCTGCACGCACAGCTGCAGCCCCACTTCCTGTTCAACGCGCTCAACACCATCTCGTCCGTGATGTACGACGATGTGCCGCGCGCGGACGGCATGATCACCAGCCTGTCGGAGCTGCTGCGCGCGAGCCTGCGTGCCTCGCAGTCGCAGCAGATCCCCCTGGCCGAGGAGCTGGCCGTGCTGGACCGCTACCTCGATCTCATGCGTGCGCGCTTCGGCGAGCGCCTGGTGGTGCAGGTCGCGGTGGATGACGGGCTCCGCGCCGCGCTCGTCCCCGCGATGGTGCTGCAGCCCATCGTGGAGAACGCCATGCAGCACGGCGCGCCGCCCCCGCCGGAGCCTGCCCGCATCACCCTCCGCGCGTCGGTGGACGGCGGCCGGCTATCGCTGGAGGTGCGCGACAACGGGCCGGGGCTGCGCGGCGATGCGCCGGGGCGCGGCGTGGGGCTCACCAACACGGCGGACCGGCTGCGCGCGCTGTACGGCGATGCGCAGTCGCTGGAGTTCGCGGACGCGCCGGGCGGCGGATTGATCGTGCGGATGCGGATGCCCTTTCGCGCCGTGCCCACCCCGGCCGTGGAGGACGCGTGGAGCCTGTCCGCGTCCTGATCGTGGACGACGAGCCGCCGGCGCGCGCCAAGGTGCGCCGCTTCCTGGCCGCCGATGCCGAGATCGACGTCGTGGGCGAGGCGGGGAGCGGGCCGGAGGCGGTGGATGCCATCCAGCGCATGCGCCCGGACCTCGTCTTTCTGGACATCCAGATGCCCGGCACGGACGGCTTCGGGGTGCTGGGTGCGCTGGAAGAGGGGACGCCGCCGCACGTCGTCTTCGTCACGGCGTACGATGAGTACGCGCTGCGGGCGTTCGAGGTGCACGCGGTGGACTACCTGCTCAAGCCGTTCGACGCGGACCGCTTTCGCACGGCGCTGGCGCGTGCCAAGGAGCGTGTGCGCGCCCGGCCCCCCGCGGACGACCTGGAGCAGCGCATCCGCCGCGCCCTGGCGGAGGTGCGCCCGCCCTCCGCGTACCTGGACCGCGTGCTGGTGCGCACGGGCGACCGCGCCGTGTTCCTGCGCACGGACGAGATCGACTGGCTGGAGGCGGAGGAGAACTACGTGCGCGTGCACGCCGGCCGCGAATCGCACCTGGTGCGCGGCACGCTGGCGGGGCTGGAGGAGCGGCTGGATCCCGCCCGGTTCGTCCGCGTGCACCGCTCGCACGTGGTGAACCTGGGCAGCATCCGCGAACTGCACCCCTGGAGCCATGGCGACTGGATGATCGTGCTGCGCGACGGCCGCGAGCTCATGCTCAGCCGCCGCTACCGCGACCGGCTGCCGGAGCTTGCGGGGTAGCGTGCGGGCTTCCATTCTCCTGCCCTGACCTCTTGATTGGAGCTCGTATGCGGATCGAAGAAAATCGCCCCCGCCGGACCGGGGCCGCGGCCCATGGGTGAGGCGGCACGGCGCAAGGCAGCCGGCTTCGACGGGCCGGAGATGGGGCGGCGGGTGCTCGCCGCGCTCAACGAGCACGCCGGCGGCCCCGTGTGGGAGCTGCTGAGCGGCGAAGAGCTGGCCACCGAGTTCCTGATCCTGGACCCCGAAAAGGACGACGTCCGCGCGGGGCTCATCAAGAACAAGGAGGCGGCCGAGACGCCGCACCGCGTGGTGGCGCAGACGCTGTATCGCCGCGGGGAGCCGTGGATTACGGCCATGATCTTCGATCCCCGCGAGGAGTACCGGGCGGAGTTCTACCAGCAGATGGGGATGGATGCCGTCCGCGTGGCGCACGAACGGATGGGCGAGGAGCGCATCGACGAGGTCCGGCACGTGATCACCACCTCGCCGTGGAAGGACGACCAGACGGCGTTCGACGTGGTGCCGGATACGCACGGAATCATCACGGAAGGAGACGCGGGATGATGGACGATCACGAGCTGCTGCGCTACGCCTATGCCGCCTTCAACGCGCGCAACATCGACGCGGCGCTGGCCACCATGCACCCCGGCGTGGTGTGGGCCAACGGGATGGAGGGCGGCACGGTGCAGGGGCACCAGGGCGTGCGCGAGTACTGGACGCGGCAGTGGACGCTCATCGACCCGCACGTGGACCCGGTGGGGTTCGCGCCGCTGCCGGACGGGCGCATCGCGGTGGACGTACACGCCGTCGTCAAGGACAGGGAGGGGAAGGTGCTGGCGGACCACCAGGTGCAGCACGTCTACCGCATCGAGGACTGCCTGGTTCGCTCGATGGAGATCGTGGAAGAGCCGGCCGCCCTCGCGTGAAGTTCTCCCCTTCCCGCCGCGCAGCGGGGGGGGGCGGCGGGCTCTCCGCCCGTGCGCCCATCTGTGCTCCGGCAGAAGACGATCAGCCCCATCCACCGAAACGAGCCGGTCCGCATGCCGTGGACCGGCTCTGCGCTTCCCGGGATGAAGTGGCTGCAGACCGGCGGAATCCCATCAGCGTGCCCCCCGCCAACGGCGGCGACGCTCCGTCCGCGGGCGCGCCTTGAGGGAAGCGGGTGCGGCGAATAGATTTGCGGGCTTCACACCTTTGCGTCTTTCCACGGCGGTGCCATGAGCCAGACCTGTCCGTCCTGCGCGGCCGAGGCCTCGGGACGTTTTTGCCCCCAGTGCGGCGTGGCGATCGATGCCACCTGCCGCGAGTGCCAGAACCCGCTGCCCCGCGGCGCGCGCTTCTGCAACGAGTGCGGCGCGACCGTGGCCGCGGTGGCCGCGGTGGCCGCGGTGGCCGCCGCGGCGGCCACGAAGTCGTCCGTGCTGCCCTGGGCCATCGCCGGGGTGGCCGTGGTGGCGCTGGCCGCCGTGGCGATCATCCCGCGGCTGTCACCGGACCCCGCGGAGGCGCCGGCCGCCGTGGCGCCGGGGGGTGCACCGGGCGCGATGGACCCCACGGGCGTGGACCTGGCCAGCATGTCGCCGCGCGAGCGGGCGGACCGGCTGTTCAACCGGGTGATGACGGAGCTCTCCACCGGCAACATGGAGCAGGCCAAGTTCTTCGTTCCCATGGCCGTGCAGGCGTACGGAATGGTGCCGGAGCGCAACAACGACCTGCACTACCACCTGGGCGAGCTGTACCGCGTGCAGGGCAACGCCGACGCCGCACGCGCGCAGGCCGACACCATCCTGAGCGCGGATCCGCAGCACCTGCTGGGTCTGTTCGCGGCCGCGCAGACGGAGGCGGGGCGCGGCAACGGCGACGAGGCCGCGGCGCTGTACCAGCGGTTCCTGGACGGCTACGCGGAGCAGATGGGCCGCAACCTGCCGGAGTACCAGGAGCACATCCAGGGTCTGCCCGCCATGCGCGCCGAGGCGCAGAAGGGCGTGGCGCCCAGGCCGTAGGGCGGCGCGGGGGGCCCTCACCCGGCCTCGCTCAGGCTCGTCCACCCTCTCCCACAAAGTGCGTGGGAGAGGGTGTATACTTCGAACGGGCCGTGGCGCGCGTCCTCGGCTGCCGTGACGAAACAGGCCCGGCGCTCTGGCGAGCGCCGGGCCTTCGTCCGTTCAGCAGAGTCCCGCGCCGGCACCACTTCTCGGCGCGGCACTGGCCCATGACGGACAGTCCGCGCAGGCGGACTTCGTGTAGTCGTTGCGGCGAAATCATTCGCTCTGGCGGTCGCCGGGCCCCGCATCCTTCGCGCGTCACCGAACCGCCTCCGCCCGCTCCTCGCGCTGCGCGTCTCCGCCCTGCCGGACCCCCGCGCGGCCAGCTACGCCGTCTCTCCGCCTACCGCCCGAACACGTAGATGATGGACAGGCCGGCGCTGCTGGCGTCGTACTCGCCGCCCTCGGCGTCGCGGTACTGCAGGCTCGTGAGGGTCAGCGCGGCCCAGCGCCATCCCAGCTCCACCGTTCCGCCCGTGGCATCGTCGAAGTCCATGTCCGGCCCCAGCCCGTCGCCGCGGAACTTCATGGCCGTGTGCCGCACCACGCCGCCGCCGATCCACATGTCGCTGGGCAGGTCGTACGTGGCCACGAGCTCGATGGGGATGCGCGTGAAGCGGATGTGCACGTTCGTGGCCGCCGTCGTCACGTACTTCAGGCCCACGGTGCCGCGCAGGGCCAGGGGCGATTCGCGGTTCAGGCGCACCTGCCCGCCCACGGCAACGGTGCCGCCCTGGCCGGCGTGCATCTCCTGCGTGGTGCCGTCCTCGAACAGGGTGGTGGCCATCTCGTCGCCGCCGCCCTCGATGCCGCCTTCGATCACGAAGCCGAAGAACGGGCCGGATGCCGGCGCCAGAGCCGGGTCGAACGCGGGCTCGGCGACCTGCGCGGCGGCGGCGCAGGCCAGGAGCGGGAGTGCCGCGAGGGCAAGGAGCGGTGCGCGGAGGGACCGCGCCAGGAATGTCGAAGACATGGGTCTGGAGAAGGAAAACTCGGGTGATGGATGCGGCGGCCGCGGTGTGCGGGCGCACGCGGCGCGGCGTCCGCAAACGCGGATGCGCGGGCGCTCGGAATCCCCACGGAATCCGGATGCAGGCGATCAGCCTGATTCGGCCGGGGGGAGGGATGCAGTGTGTATACGGAAGCAGGTGCGCGGGGTGGAACGGGGCGGGGCAGGCACGAAGATGATGCGTTTCCCTCGATCGCGCAATCTGTTGTCGCGCGGTGCGTCAGCCGATCATCCGCACGGCCACGCCGATGATCGCGGCGGCGGCGAGCGTGGGCAGCATCCCCCACTTCAGCCGGAACATGGCCACCGCGGCGCCAAGGGCGATCCCCAGCGACGCCACGTCCAGCGTGCGCCAGCCGGGGACGAGCAGGTGCAGCGGGCCGAAGCGCATCTCGTCCACGCGGGCGAAGAGCACGTGCAGGGCAAACCACACGGCCAGGTTCAGGATCACGCCCACCACGGCCGCCGTGATGCCGGCGAGGGCCGCGGCCAGCGCCCGGTTGCCGCGCAGCCGCTCCACGTACGGCGCGCCGGCAAAGATCCACAGGAACGACGGCGCGAAGGTCACCCACGCGGCAATGCTGGCCCCCAGCACGCCGGCGAGCAGCGGCGGCAGCCCGCCCGGGTCGCGC
Organism: Longimicrobium sp.; assembly: GCA_035638875.1. Classification (GTDB taxonomy): domain Bacteria; phylum Gemmatimonadota; class Gemmatimonadetes; order Longimicrobiales; family Longimicrobiaceae; genus Longimicrobium. Next base: position 2,732 of record DASQZE010000464.1, on the reverse strand, counting down.
CACGCGCCCAGGAACGCGACGAACTGCACCACCAGGATCAGCGGCCCCGGCGTGGTCTCCGCCATCCCCAGCCCGTCCATCATCTCCCCCGCGCTCAGCCAGCCGAATCGCTCTACGGCCTGCTGCGCCACATACGCCAGCACCGCGTACGCCCCGCCGAACGTCACCGCGGCCGCGTGGCCAAAGAACCATCCCTGTGCCGTGAACACGCTCCCCGTCCCGAACGCCGCTGCCGCCAGCGCGACCGGCATCCACCAGATCACCATCCACAGCGCCACCGTCCGGGCCGTGCGGCTCCACGCGATCCGCGCCTGTGGTTCGACGGATGGATGCGGGGGATGCGCATCGTCCCGCCCGCGCGCCGCCATCCATCCGATCGTCCCGGCGCCCAGGACGACGAGGGGAAAGGGGATAGCCAGGAAGAAGATGGCCACGAACGCCAGCGCCGCGATGACTACGGAGATGCGCCCCGCCAGCGCGCGCCGCCCGATCCGCAGCAGCGCCTCTACCACGACGGCGATGATGGCGGGCTTGAGGCCAAAGAAGAGCGCGCCCGCCAGCGCCGTCTCCTGGTAGGCGGCGTAGAGCGCACTGAGCCCCAGCATCGTCACGAATCCGGGGAGCACGAACAGCAGCCCGGCCACGAGCCCGCCGCGGGCGCCGTGCATCATCCACCCGATGTACGTCGCCAGCTGCTGCGCCTCGGGCCCCGGCAGCAGCATGCAGAAGTTCAGCGCGTGCAGAAAGCGCGGCTCGTCCACCCACTGCTTTTCATCCACCAGCACACGGTGCATCACGGCGATCTGCCCCGCCGGCCCGCCGAACCCCAGCGCGCCGATGCGTGCCCACGTGCGCATGGCGGTGCGCAGCGGGACGGGGGCGGCGGGCGCGTGGGGGGGATGCATGGGCGGGAGGATAGCGGCGGATGCGTGCGCCCACAACGCGCGGCTGAAACTCTGCCGCCGCACCCCGCGTACGGTGACAGGCAGGAGATGGACAACCCTAACTTGACTGGAGCCCGAGCCATGCTCGCTTCGACATACATGACCGCGATGCGCACCGTGCTGTCTGCCCTGATGCTGGTTCCCCAGGGCGACCGCGTCCCCGGCCTCGCCGATTGGCGGCACAAGCCGGCCAGCTGAACGGTCCCTGATCCGATAGCGCGACGAGGCGCGAGGCCCCTGGCCCCGCGCCTCGCGCGTTTTTGCCGCTTTCTGAATCCGCCGTCAGCGGCAATCCGCTCTTGAAAAGAGTCTCAGCAGCAATTGATTTGAGTCTGGTCTAATAAGTCCGAAGTCGGCGACGGAGGGCCTTTTTCGGGGGTCCCGTCGTGTATCCTAAGCTCGACTTCGTGCGCCTGAGGGCATCCTCGAGAGCCGGATTTTCCGAGCGTCGGAAATCGAGCGGCGCTCATGACTTCTTAGACCGGACTCTGATTTGATTTCCTGAGGGAGGCGCCGCCGGACCCATCCCGTGACGGCCCTTTGTCGCCGACCGAAGGATCTGCTCGCCCGTGACTGACGGCTGCTCGTGTGCACCTGTCCTGCCGCGGAATTCCATCTGTCGTACCAGGTCTCAGGCTTCTGTGTGCACTCCGGTCCGGATGGAATCACTCGGAGGACGCGGAGAACAGAAGGGGTTTCTCCGCGTCCTCCGCGTGATTGTTATTCATTCCGCCAGTGCACAGGGAATCGCCAAACGCAGTATCAGGTCAGCTGGGACGTACGAAGCGACTTTGTCCGGCGCTTGGCCGATCCGAGTAGACCATCACGGGCAGGCGTTGGGTCGCGAATGCCTGGATTGAGCACGGGACGGTAGATCCTTCGGTCGGCGCCAAAGATCCGCGCACGCGATGGAATCGGCGGCGCCTCCCTCAGGAAAACGATCGCCGGGTTCGTTTCGTCGACGCGTCGGGTGCGGGCGGTGAATGCTGGGCATCGCAAGAAAAGCCGCCCGCGCGACCGTCGTCGCGCGGGCGGCTCTCGTACTGCGAAGGGATCACGCACCCTGGCCGGCGCAGGCCCATGCGCGGCCCACGTACTCCATCATGGGGCGCATGGCGGACATGTCCATGCCGCGGACGTTGTCCTCGTTCTGATGGAGGGTGCCCAGGCTTTCGCGGATGCCCGCGTTGCCGCCCGTGAACTCCTCCACCAGCCCCTTCCAGCGCGTGGCCAGCGCCTGCACCCGCGGGTCGCAGGGGTCGGTGCCGCGGTCCAGCTCGGCCTGCACCTCGGCCATCAGGCGGGGCCACTCGGCCTCCACCTCCGTGATGCGCGCCTCGCCCACCTGCTCGCGGCGCTGGGCCAGGTAGTCCATCTGCTCGGGCGAATAGTACTTGTCGAACATGTTGATCTCCTCGATGGTTGCGATGAGCTGCTCGGCGGATACGTGCTCCGCCTCGCCCAGCCCGGCGGCGAGCGCGTCCAGCCGCTCCACCAGCCGCTGCTGCGATCGTACCTGCTGCCGCATGCGGTCCGCGTGCATCCGCACGATGTCCAGCGGCGACAGGCGTTCCTGGTTCAGCACGTCGCGGATCTCGTCCAGGGGAAAGCCCAGGCTGCGCAGCGAGGCCACCTGCTGAAGCCGCGCGACGTCGCCCACCGTGTAGAGCCGGTGCCCCGCCGCCGTGCGCTGCGACGGCGTGAGCAGTCCGATCTCGTCGTAGTGGTGAAGCGTCCGGACGGTCGTGCCCGTGCGCTTCGCCAGCTCTCCCACCTTCCAGGTCTGCA
>DASQZE010000463.1:0-4808 GCA_035638875.1 Longimicrobium sp. | reverse complement strand
ACCGAGGGCTGGCAACGCGGCGGGAGGCCCGCCCCCCGGTTGTGCGGAGTAGATCCTTCGGTCGCGCGCAAAGACCTGTGCACGTTGAGGTTACCCGCGTGCGCTCCCTCAGGAAATCAAACCGAGTGTTCGAATCCCGGGTGGAATCTTAAACACACTCTAAGAAGTCATGAGCGCCGCGAGATTTCCGACGCTCGGAAAATCCGGCTCTCGAGGATGCCCTCAGGCGCACGAAGTCGAGATTGGGATACACGACGGGACCCCCGAAAAAGGCCCTCCGTCGCCGACTTCGGACTTACTAGACCGGACTCACGATTGAGTCCAGTCTACAAAGCCGAAAAGCCGAGTCGGGATACATTTTCGGCGGGTGCTTTGATGTATCCCAGGTTGGAGATCGTGCGTCTAAGCGCATTCTCGTAAGCCGGGTTTTCCGACGGCTGGGAGCCGAAGCGGCCCACGTGACTTCTTAGACCAGACTCACGATTGATTTCCTGAGGGAGGCGCCGCCGGAACCGTTTCCCGGGCTGGATCCATGGCGCCGACCGAAGGATCTGGCCCGCATGACCGGGAGCTGGCAACTCGGCGGAAGCCTGCCCCTCGGTCGCGCGGAGTAGATCCTTCGGTCGCGCGCAAAGGATTGTGCACGTTGAAGTTGCCGGCGTGCGCTCCCTCAGGAAATCAAGCGCGGAGTCCGGTCCAAGAAGTCGCCGATGCTGGTTGATCCACACAGGCGTGGAGAAGTCGGCTTCGGAGGACGCGCTCAGACGCACGATCTCGACTTGGCGATACCGCGGAGGACCTCCAAATCCGAGGCATCCGACACCGCTCCGGACTTCTTAGACCGGACTCAAGCGCGGGTTTCTTGCGAAGTAGATTCTTAAACACTCTCTTATATCAGATCAGACCGGACTCAAGATTTTGTGAACGTCGCGGACCAGGCGGCTGGCCGCACGAACAGCGAGAGCCTCGGCGCCGCTTGGCGCCGGGGCTCTCGTGTCGATACGGATCAGACCGGTCCGCGCTTCAGCTCCCCGGGCGCGTCAGCGCGTCGTGGACGACGGTGCCGCCGACGAGCGTGAGCACGCTGGTGGTGCCGGGGAGCGCGGGGGGCGGAATGGTGAAGATGTCCTGCGACAGCACGGCCAGGTCCGCCAGCATCCCCGGCGCGAGCGTGCCCTTCTCCCCCTCCGCGAACTCGGCGTAGGCGGAGCCGCGGGTGTAGGCGGTCACGGCCTGCTCCATCGTCAGCGCCTCGTGCGGGTGCGTGGGGTGGATGACGGCCAGCATCAGGTTCAGGAACGGGTTGTTGGGCCCGTCGGAGCCGAACGCCAGCGGCACGCCGGCCGCCAGCACGGAGCGCAGCGGCTGAAAGTCCGCCGGCACCTCGCCGAAGCGCTGCCGCAGCATGTCCGGATCGAGCGCCAGGTGCGTGGGGTTCTGCACCAGCACCACGCCGAGGCGCCGGGCGATGGGGATCATCTCGCCGCCCAGCCAGTCGCCGTGCTCGATGCGCAGCCGGTGCGCACGCCACACGCTGTCCGGCGCCAGCGCCTGCATGGCACTGAACACCGCGTGCAGCGACGCGTCGCCGGCCACGTGCAGCATCAGCTGCTCACGGGTCGCGAGCGCCTCGGCCAGCATGGCGCGAAGGGTATCCACCGGAAAGTTCATCCGCCCGTACCACCCCGGCTGGTCCGCGTACGGCCGGCGCATGAAGGCGTTGCGGTCGATGGGCGTGGCATCCACGATCCACTTGGTCCCGGAGATGACGGAAAGCGGCGCGGGGTTCCGCTCCACGCCGCGCCACTCCGCCGTGCTCCGGCCGGACGCGCTGGTCATGGGGAACGGGATGGCGCGAAAGCGGATGGGGAGGCGCGCCTCGCGCAGCACCCGCACGGTCTTGGCGGGCTCGAAGTAGCCGTTCATCGCCTGCACGGAGGTGATGCCCATCCCCGCCGCGCGGGCGGCGTAGCCACGGAGCGACGCCACCACCACGCTGTCCGGGAGCCCGGAGTGCAGGCGGCGGAGCGCCCCCCACTCCGCGTACTCGTGCATCGCGCCCGTCAGCCGTCCCGCCCCGTCGCGCTCGTACCAGCCGCCGGCGGGGTCGCGGGCGTCGTCCGCGATCCCGAATCCACGCAGCGCCGCCGTGTTCACCACCCCGCCGTGGCCCGTCCAGGCCCACAGCAGCACCGGGTGACTGGGCGCCGCCTGGTCCAGGGCGGCCCGGCGGGCGGCGGTGTCCTGCAGAATGCGCATGCCGACGTCCGTGTGCAGCCACGTCCCCGGCGGCGTGCGGGCCGCCAGCGCGCGCACGGAATCCAGCACCTGCGCGAACGGCGGGTCCGGCATGGGCGACGGGTCCGCCAGGAACCGCGCGCCGTATTCCCCGCCGCCCACGTGGTCGTGCGCATCGTTGAAGCCCGGGACGACCACGCGCCCCTCCAGCGCGACCGTCCGCGTGGACGCGCCGCCCAGCCGGCCCACTTCCGCCGCCGTCCCCACCGCGACGATGCGCTCGCCGCGGATGGCGATGGCCTCTGCCCACGGACGCGCGGAATCCGCCGTGAAGATCTTGCCGCCGGTGAGGATCAGGTCCGGTGGGGCGGTCTGCGCGCGTGCGGTGGACGCGACGAGCAGGAGGCAGGCCGCGGTGAGCATCGATGGGCGCATCGAGTCCCTCAGGGGGGTGGATGTACGGGAGGGGATGGAACATGCGCGGCGACGCCGTCCAGCCCGCACACCACGCGGTGGCGGATGCGCGCGGGGGCGGATTCGCGGAAAAGGGCGCGTGGCCGGATGGCGGGCCGCGGCCGCACGCAGAGTAATCCGGCACCGCCGCCGTGGTCAATGCACGCGCGGTCCGGACGCATGGGGAACGGGATGCCGGCAGCGGACGGGGTGCCCTGCCCCGCGCAATCTCCGGCCCGCGCGGCGGAGGAACGCAATTGGCGAGGGGCGTCGTCCTGGTCCCGAGGCCGCCCGGCCCCGGTGACCGGAGGGACGCGCCACCCTTGTGGAGGAGGAGGATGCGGGACGCCGCACACGCCCCCGGAACCCTGCCGCCCAACGACGACTCGCCGGACAACGAGGCGCTGCTGGCCCGCGTCCGCGTGCTGGAGGCGCAGGTGCGCACGCTGGAGGCCGCCCGCCACCACGATTCCGGGCAGCGCCGCCTCGCCGAGCAGGCGCTGCGGGCCAGCGAAGAGCGCCTGCGCCTGTCCATCGAAGCCGCCGCGCTGGGCATCTGGGAAAACGACCTGGCGACGGGCGACTTTCACCTGGACGAGAGCGCGCAGGCGCTGTACGCCCTGTCGGCCCTGGCGTCCACGGAAACGTTCCTCACCCGCATCCACCCCGGCGACCTGGAGCGGCTGGTGGGCGAGATCGGCGCGGCCATCGACCCCGTCCGCCGCGCGGCCGTGGCCACGGAATACCGCGTGGTGCACCCCGGCGGCACCGTGCGCTGGCTGCGGGTGCAGGGCCGCGTGGAGTTTACCTCGGGCGATGCGGATGCGCGTCCCCTCCGCGGCCTGGGCACCGTGCAGGACGTCACCGCCCACCGCGAGGCGGAGATCGCCCTGCGCCAGAGCGACGCCCGCTACCGCACCCTGTTCGATTCCATCGACGAGGGCTTCTGCGTCATCCAGCTGCTCTTCGACCCCGAAGGAAGGCCGGTGGACTACCGCTTCGAGGAGGCGAACGCGGCGTTCGCCAAGCACACGGGGCTGGAGAACGCGGTCGGCAGGCGCATGCGCGAGCTGGCCCCGGCGCACGAGGAGCACTGGTACCAGGTCTACGGAACGGTTGCGCGGACGCGGGAGCCGATCCGCTTCGAGAACCCGGCCCGGGCGCTGGAGCGCTGGTACGACGTGTTCGCGTTTCCGGTGGATGAGCCGGGGCGGCACCGCGTGGCCATCCTCTTCACCGACATCACGGAGCACAAGCGCGCCGAGATGGAGCGCGAGGCCCTGCTGCGCGAAGCCCAGGCCGCCCGCGCCGAGGCCGAGGCGGCCAACCGCACCAAGGCCGACTTCCTGGCATCCATGAGCCATGAGCTGCGTACCCCGCTCAACGCCATCGGCGGGTACGTGGAGCTGCTGGACCTGGGCATCCACGGCCCGCTGACGGAGGCGCAGCGGGGCGCCATGGCCCGCATTACCGCCAACCAGCGGCACCTGCTCACGCTCATCAACGACATCCTCTCCTTTGCGCGGCTGGAGGCGGGGAGGATGCAGTTCGACGTGGAGGTGCTCGCCGCGCAGGAGGTGATCGCCGGCGTGGAGTCGCTCGTGGCGCCGCAGGCGGAGGCGCGCGGCGTGGCGTACACGTCGGAGCCGTGCGATCCGGGGCTGTGCTTTCGCGGCGACACGGAGCGGGTGCGGCAGATCCTGCTGAACCTGGTTGGCAACGCCGTAAAGTTCACGCAGGCGGGGGGATGGGTGGTGCTCTCGTGCGCCGCGGACGATGCGTGGGTGGAGCTGCGGGTGCGGGACAACGGGATGGGCATTCCGCCGGAGGAGCAGGAGCGGATCTTCGACCCGTTTCAGCAGGTGGGGCGGCGCCTGAGCCAGCCGCAGGAGGGCGTGGGGCTGGGCCTGGCCATCAGCCGCGACCTGGCCCGCGGCATGGCCGGCGACCTCACCGTGCAGAGCGCCCCCGGCGAAGGCAGCGTGTTCACGCTGCGCTTGCCGCGGGCGGAGTAGGTGGGCGGATCCCCCCCCCCGCGATCCCGTAATGACCTCTCCTCCCCGCCGCATCTTGCTGATGCCGCTCCTGGCGCTCAAACGTTGCAGCAAAAGCAGGTA
>DASQZE010000462.1:0-2915 GCA_035638875.1 Longimicrobium sp. | reverse complement strand
CGCGCACCCCACCGAGCTGGACCGAATCATGGGGTTCGAGGCCAACTACGCCGGAACCTCGTTCATCTCGCCCATTTCCGACTACCTGGGCAAGTTCCGGTACGGGCCGGAGTTCATGAACGTGCAGGGCGAGCGCAGCACCCCAGGCGGCCTGTCCAGCGTGGGCTTCGACGACGAGGGCGTGCGTCCCGACGAGTTCCTGATCGTCAAGAACGGCGTCCTCAACGACCTGCAGACCACGCGCGAGCAGGCGCCCCTGCTGGCGGACTGGTACGCGTCGCAGGGGCGGCCCGTGCGCAGCCACGGCAACTCCACGGCGCAGAGCTGGGCGCACGTGCAGTTCCAGCGGATGCCCAACGTGAACCTGATGCCGCACCCCGACCGCGACGTGCCCCTGGACGAGCTCATCGGCGGCGTGGAGAACGGGATCCTGATCGATGGACACGGCAGCTTTTCCATCGACCAGCAGCGCTACAACGGGCAGTTCGGCGGGCAGGTGTACTGGGAGATCCGGAACGGGCGAAAGGGTGCCATGCTGCGCGACGTGGCGTACCAGATCCGCACGCCGGAGTTCTGGAACTCGATGGATTTGATCGGCGGGCCGGGCACGTACTTCGTGGGCGGCACCTTTTTCGATGGCAAGGGCGAGCCGTCGCAGCTCAACGCCGTCTCCCACGGCTCCCCCGCCGCCCGCTTTCGCCAGGTGAACGTGATCAACACGGCGCGGGGCGGGTGAAGGGAAGTGCTACCTCCTTGCCAGTTGCAACGAATCCTGGTTGGCTATATCCTTAGCTAACCACATATCGGGAGGTCATGATGATCGTGAACGTCCACGCAGCCAAGACGAATCTCTCAAAGCTGATCGAACAGGCAGAAGCGGGCGAGGAGGTCATCATCGCGCGCAATTCGGAGCCGGTCGTGAAGCTGGTGCCGGTCGGCCGCATCAAGCCGAAGCGCGTATTCGGTTCCATGAAGGGGCGCTTCACCGTCCCGCCGGAGTTCTTCGATCCATTGCCGGACGACGAACTGGCGGCCTGGGGGCAGTAACGTGCGGCTCCTGCTAGATACGCATGCCTTGCTGTGGTGGCTTTCCGCTGATTCACAGCTGGCGCGCCGGTCAAATGAAGCGATCGGTGATGACGATTCCGCCGTGTACGTCAGCGCCGCCTCGGCCTGGGAGATTGCGACGAAGGCCCGTCTCGGAAAACTTCCGGGTACGGAATCTCTTGCGCAGGATTTTGAGGCCGAGATCAAGCAGCACGGGTTCCTCCCCCTCTCCATCTCGGTGGAGCACGGGCAGCGCGCGGGCAGCTTGCCGGGACCGCACAAGGACCCCTTTGATCGGATGCTGATCGCCCAGGCGCAGGCGGAGAATCTGGTCCTCGTTTCGAACGAAGCCGTGTTCGACCAGTACGGCGTTACCCGGTTGTGGGATTGAGCCGTGCGGCGCGCCGCACGTCCGGCGCGGCCCGGAACGTGCCATTCAGCGGCGGTGGAGCCGCCCGTCCCCCCGGGGGCGGGCGGCTTTTCCACGTCACCGACGCACTGAGAAACCGATGATCATCAAGGTTCGATCCGCCGCGCTCGCCGCACTGGTGCTGGCCGCGGCCTGCGGCGGCGACGAAGAGCAGGCCGCGCCGGCCGCGGAGCCGCAGGCGCCCACCGCGCAGCAGCAGGCCAACGCCCGTGCCCGTGCCGTGCAGGTGGCGTGGAACCGCCGCATGGCGGCCATGACGCCCGAGGAGATGAACCGCGCGCGGATGGACATGAGCTGGCAGGAGGTCGTGCAGCTGGACGCCGCCACCGGCCCGGACATCCCCAATCCCGAGAAGTGGGAGCAGATCACCGCGCAGACGGTGAACACGGCGCCCCAGCACGTGCCCCTGCACGGCGACGTGGGCGGCCCGTCGGTCCTGCGCACGCAGATCCTGCTGGACCGCGCCCTCTTCTCCCCCGGCATCATGGACGGCCGCTGGGGCAAGAACACGGCGGAGGCGCTGTACTGGTTCCAGCACCGCGAAGGGCTGCGCAAGACGGCGCGGCTGGACAGCGCCACCTTTCAGCGCCTGCGCCAGGCCGCCGGCAACCCGCGGGAGCTCGTCGTCCGCAAGACGATGACGGCGGAGGACGTGAAGGGGCCCTTCACGCCCATCCCCGAAGACATCTACGAGCACGCCAAGCTGGACTGCTCGTGCTACGAAACGCTCACGGAAAAGCTCAGCGAGACGTACCACGCCACGCCGGACCTGCTGCAGAAGCTGAACCCGGGCGTGGACCTGAACACCGTGCGCGCCGGGCAGCAGCTGTACCTGCCCGCCGTGCGCGAGGAGAACGCGAGCGGGCGCGGGCAGGTGGCCAAGCTCGTCGTCTCCGGCCGCGGGACGTACGTGCACGCGATGGACGCCGGCGGCCGCATCCTGTACCACTTTCCGTCCACGCTGGGCGGATCGTACTCGCCCTCGCCGACCGGCGCCTTCAAGGTGAACGGCGTGGCGCAGGACCCGGAGTGGCATTACCAGCCCGACATCCTGGTGGGCGTGCCGGACAACGAGCCCGACGCCATGATCCCCGCCGGGCCCAACGTGGCCGTGGGCGCGGTGTGGATCGACCTGTCGGAGCCGCACTACGGCATCCACGGCACCAGCGAGCCGCAGACCATCGGCTACACGTCGTCCAACGGGTGCGTGCGGCTGACCAACTGGGACGTGAAGTTCCTGTCGCGCTACGTCCGCGCCGGCGTGCCGGTGGAGTTCCGCGACATCACCGGCACCAAGGTGGCCGAGGACCCGGCCAACGCCGGCACCTCCGCCGCCGCTCCCGCCGCGGGCCGCAGCGGCTCGGCGGGCGCCGCCGCGACGGGCACGCGGTCGGGCACGGGCGGCGCGGCGCGCACGTCCACCGGCACGGGTGCGCCG
>DASQZE010000461.1:0-3064 GCA_035638875.1 Longimicrobium sp. | reverse complement strand
CGGCGGGCAGGCCCCGGCCGCGGGCACCACGCCCGCCCCGGCGACCGGCGCCGCTCCGGCCCCGGTGACGGGTGGAACGACGGCTCCCGCGGGTGGAACGGCGACGCCCGCGCCGGGCACGACCCCGGCGCCCAACGCCACGCCGGGCACCACCGCCCCGGCTCCGGCCGCGACGACGCCGTAACACCGCGGTCCCGCGACGGCTTTTCGGCCCTCTCCCGACGTTCGGGGGAGGGCCGCGTTGCGTTGGGGGGTGTGGTTCGGAGGGGACCGGCGGACTGGTGGGGGGTCGGGACAGGGCGGCCGGAAGAGGGCAGGGCTGGAGGGGCAGAGAAGGGTGCACGGCCGGAGGGGCAGAGCGAATGAATTCGCCGCAACAACGACACAAAGTCCGCCTGCGCGGACTCTTCCGTCACGGGCGGCGTGCCGTGGGTCGGGGCGGGGTGGGCCGGTGGGGACCAAGATGGCGGCGTCCGCCGCCGAGCTGTTGAAGCCCCACGCCGTTCGTGGGGCTTTCCGCAGTGGTTGCGGCGGCTTCAGCCGCTCAGCCTGGAGGCCGGCACGGGCTTCGTTGCCCTTCACGCAGTTGAAGCCCCGCACGGACGCGCCAGCGGCCGGGGCGGGGCTTATGGCTTTCCCAGCGGCGGCTTTAGCCGCTCCTATCAGGACGGAGGTTTGCCAATCCGCACGGTTCCCTGCGATTCCGGACCGGGTGCCTTCGCCTTCCGCCGATGCCTGCTCCGGTACGCGTGGACGCATCCACCATCAAAAAGCCCCGCACGGCACGGCGCCGTGCGGGGGTTTCTCGAGCCGGATCCACCAGCCGCCTTCAGCCGCCCGGATTCGCGCCCGGTCAGTTTGCGGCGGCGGAGGTGGTGGATGGCGTGCGATTCATCCACACCTCGTAGACCTTTGCGTTGGCAAAGGTGGGGTTGAACTCGCTGGCCTGGTCCGCCGTGGCCCAGATGCCGCCGTACATCCATCCCACCATCACGCTGTCGCCCGCGGGCAGGCGGCTGTAGTCCAGCACGTCTTCCGTGGTGCCGTACGTGGCCAGGCTCTCCACGGGCACGAACACGCCATTGCCACCCATCCGCTGCGGCATCTGCAGGGTGGCGGGCTGCACGAACTCCGTCGTCGTGGCGCCCCTCGCGCGGGCCAGCGTGGTGATGGTGGCCGTCCACGGCAGCCAGTTGTCGATGCTGCCCTGCACCAGCTGCCCGGCGGCGTTGTAGTACCACGCGCTCAGCCCCCCCAGCAGCGTGGTGTACATCGTCTGGCTGCCGGGGTCGTACATCAGCACCTGCGCGCACTCGTACGCGCTCATCCGCTGGGAGAACTGCGTGTCCAACGAGATGGTGGCCTCGCCCCCGCCCGGCGGCTGCGACACGTACATGGGGTTGACCCACGCGCCGCCGCCGGGCGTGAACACGCCGCCGTACACGGTGATTCCCGGGTTGCCGTCGGGGTACACCGTCTCCACCACGTTCAGGTCGCGCCGGTGCCACTGCGAGGCGGGACCGCCGCCGTTGGGGTCGGCGTACGCGCGGTAGTTCTGGATCTGCACTACGCCGCGCAGGTTGGCGATCTGAAAACTGCGCACCTGCTCCGTGTACTTGCCGGTGTATCCGCCCTTGTAGATGCTGTCGTAGTTCTGCCCCATCACCAGGTAGAAGGTGTCGCCGATCCGGCGCAGCCCGCCGCCGGTGACCCGCATCCGCTCGTCCTGCACGGTCACGATCCCCGCCGCGATGGCGCCCGCGTCCCCCGCCTGCACACCCCGCACGACGGCGGGGACGTCGATGGCCGTGAGGTTGGGATACGTCTGGTAGCAGGTGCGTTCGTCTGTATCGCAGTTGCTGCCGTATCCGCCCACGACGTACAGGAAGTTGCCCTCCTGCACGTGCTCCATGTTGTTAACCCGCAGCAGCATGCGGTACTGCGGCGGCAGCGGCGCGCGCCAGGTGCGCCCCCCGGCCACGTCCACCACGTACAGGCTGTCGTTGGCCCAGGCGCTGGGAAAGGTGCTTTCGCGGTCGCTGGTGCGGTGAAAGCCGTTGCGGCGGCCGCCCACCAGCAGCCACAGGTCGCCCGTCCGCCCGATGGCGAACGACTGCAGGGCGGGCGCGCCGGGCTGGACGGCCGCCTCGCGCACGCTGAAGGTGAACGGAACGGACTGCGCTGCCGCGGCGGGGGCCCCGGCGGCGAGCGCCAGCGCCGCGGCGAGAGCGGCAAGGCGGATGTGCGTCTTCATGTGCGATCGTAAGGGAATGGATGGGCGATGGATCGGCCGGTTCATCCGTCCCTCCGTTTGCGGAGCGCGGCCAGCCAGACGGACGGGTTCAGGCATCCGCCCGGCGCGTTCGGCGCGGACGCTCCGGGTGCTCCGTGCGTCTCAGCCTTCGGGCCGCCGGACGTTCCGGATGAGCCGGACGAGCCGGACGAACCGGATGGGGCGTGCGGGCCGGACGGGGCGGATGAGCCGGATGAGCCGGATGAGCCGGACGAGCCGGATGGGGCGTGCGGGCCGGATGGCCCGGATGAGCTCGAAGTGCCGGGCGTGCCCGAAGTGCCGGACGTGCCCGATGGGGTAGACCCGGCAGCCGCGGTGCCCGCGCTGGTGCTGGCGCCGGGGAGCTGAAAGAATTTGAGCGCCCACGCCTGCAGCAGCGTGCGGCGCGTGTCGGACAGGTCGCGGGTGCGGGGCATGTACTCCACGCGGTTCCACCAGCTGAGCTGCGTGCGCTGGTACAGCCGCATGGCCATCTCCGGGTCCTGCCAGTACGACGGATCGTTCAGCGGCACCCGCTTGCTCATGGCGGGATACAGCAGGTAGTAGTTGCGCAGCACCTGGGCGTACACCACGTCGAACGTCAGCTGGTCGTTGCCCACGGGCGGGTTGCTGCCTGGCACGTAGTACTGCGTGTAGTCCACGTCGTTGGGCAGGATGCGCAGGTTGATCATGGACGCGTACGCCAGCGGCAGCTTTCCGTACGCCATCGGCGGATACAGCGTGTCGTCCGGCGCCCCCTGCGCGCTGGTGCGGATGCCGGTAAACGCCGGG
>DASQZE010000460.1:0-9658 GCA_035638875.1 Longimicrobium sp. | reverse complement strand
CGGCCGCCGACCTGGTGCAGGACTCGCTGGTCAAGGCCTACACGCGCCTGGCGACCTGCGACCCGGACCGGTTCGCGGCGTGGCTCTTTCGCATTCTTCGCAACCGGTGCAAGGACTACCTCAAGAGCCGGCGCCGCCGCGACGTGCCCCTGACGGATGACGGCCCCCACGCCGCGCCCGCCTCGGACGACCCCGTGCTCACGCTGGAGCGCGCGGAGCTGGGCCAGGTGGTGAGCGAGGCCCTGTCGCGCATCCCCGAGTCCCAGCGCGAGGCGTTCCTCCTGAAGCACGTTGAGGGGCGCAGCTACGAGGAGATGGCGGACCTGCTGGACGCCGGCATCAGCGCCCTCAAGATGCGGGTGATGCGGGCCCGTGAGGCGCTGCAGGATTTGCTGAAGGACCGGGTGTGAAGGGAGTGCGGAAGTGCGGAAGTGCGGAAGTGCGGAAGTGCGGGGGGAGTGCGAAAGTGAGAAGAAGGTTGCGCTGGGGGATGATTTCGGCGGATGTTGCAGGCAGCCGGCAGGCACCCAACGCTCGCAAGGCTCGCACCCCGCCAGATATTCCTCGGAGAGGTTGAACTTCATCTGGGCGGATCAGCCGGATTTCGTGCGTTTGCTGGCTTGCTTTTCCGGCCGGTTCCCGACCGGCCACCTCGCCGCCGCCTCCCGCCACCCCAGCGGATGCGAGCGACGGCATCCTTCATCCAGGGCACATACATTGTGAGTTCCATCATTCCGCGCGCGGCGACCCTGCTGGCGGCCGCCATCCTCCTCACGGCGTGCGGCGCGGACCCGGCGCCGAACGGAGCCTCATCCGCATCCGACTCATCCGCATCCAATTCGTCCGCATCCGCATCCGGCTCGGCGGCGGCGACGGTCTGGCAGCTGGCGCCGGCGCAGCTGCTAATCCAGGGTGGCTACGATGGCATCCTGTCCGTGGCGGAGGTGCAGCGGCACGGGGACCTCGGACTGGCCGGCGCGGACAAGCTGAACGGCGAGATGGTCCTCGTGGATGGGCAGTTCTACCAGTTCCTCTCCAGCGGCCAGGTGGTGCAGCCGCCCAGCACCATGCGCCTGCCGTTCGCGGCGGTCACGCGCTGGGAGGGCGGGCGCGACGTCGCCGTACAGCCGGGGCTGGCCTACCCCGCGGGCATGGCCGCCCTCGACCCGCAGGTGCCGGACACCAACGCGTTCTACGCCGTGCGCATCGAAGGAACCTGGGATACGCTGGTGGTGCGCACGTTCCGCGAGCAGACCCCGCCCTATCCGCCCCTCAAGGTCGCGCAGGACAGCCAGGTGGTGCAGACGCTGGTGAACGTGCGCGGAACGATGGTGGGATTTCGGCAGCCGCCCTACACACTGCCCATGACGCTGCCGGGCTACCACCTGCACTTCATCACCGACGACCATTCGCGCGGCGGGCACGTGCTGAGCTTCACCGCGCGCGACGTGCAGATGCAGGTGTCCCCGCGACCGGAGTTCACCGTGCACATGCCCCCCGTCCCGCCGGCTCCCTGACCGGCCGAACCAGGATCACGACGAAAAGCCCCGCCGGACCTCGGCGGGGCTTTTTTCCCGACGACCGGAGCCCGCGCCGCGACGAGATCCTCGCCGCGGCGCACCCCACTTTCGCACTTTCGCACTTTCGCACTTTCGCACTTCACTTTCGCACTTCTCGTCCGTCCTACGCCTCGTTCGCCGTGCCGTCCGCTTCGCGGGGGTTGGCGTCCACGCCGGCGGCCTCGTCGGCGGCGATGGCGTGGCGGGCACAGAGGGTGGTCTCGGGGATCACCATCAGCCGGTCGAACTCGATGGGCCCCTGGTCCACCTCGCACAGGCCGAACGTCTCGGGCGTCCTGTACAGCCGGCCCAGCGCCTCGTCCAGGGCGTACAGGCGGCGGCCCTCCACGCTGGCGAGCAGGAACTGCTGCTCCTGCTCGTACGTTTCGCTGCCGATGTCCGCCGGGTGGTTGTCGTAGCCGCCGCTCAGCTCGCTGATGCGCGACCGGAGCTCCTCGCTCAGGTCCGCGAAGTGGCCGATGGACTCGAGCACGTCGCCGCGGTCCTTGAGGAGCTGCTGCTCGATCTGCTTGCGCTGGTCTTCTTGAAGCATCGCTTCGCCGTCCCGAATAGAAGGAGATGGGCGGACCCGGCGTCCGCCGCGCGTCCAGCCGCCGCACACCGTCAATCTCCGTGCCGCCCCCGCCCGCGCCGCGCGATGGATGCCCCGCGCCCGCGGTGGTGACAGGGGCCGCCGGGCGACGTAGCTTGCCGCGCGCCGCCGATGGGCGGACCGCATCGCCCGACTTCAACGCCGCCGTTCCGCACCCGTGGCTTCATCCAACACGCCCCGCACCCTCGCCCCCGGCCTGGCCCTGGCAGCCGCGCTGACCATCGCCGCGTGGGCCCTGCAGGCGCTGGAGCTGCGCTTCATGGAGCAGGCCGTGGTCGAGGCGCTGGTGCTCGCCCTGCTGCTGGGGATGATCGTCCGCACCGCGTGGACGCCGCCGCCGCGCTACGAGCCGGGGATCAAGTTCGCCGGCAAGCAGGTGCTGGAGACGGCCATCGTCCTGCTGGGCGCGTCGGTGGACCTGCCCCTGCTGCTGCGGGCGGGCGCGCCGCTGGTGATCGCCATCGTCACGGCCGTCGTGGGCGGGCTTGCGACGAGCTACCTCATCGGCCGCGCGCTGGGATTGAACCCGCGCCTGGCGACGCTCATCGCCTGCGGCAACGCCATCTGCGGCAACTCCGCCATCGCGGCCGTGGCGCCCGTGATCGGCGCGGACAAGGAGGACGTGGCGTCATCCATCGCGTTCACGGCGGTGCTGGGGGTGGTCGTCGTCCTCAGCCTGCCGCTGCTGATCCCCGTGCTGGGGCTGCGCGAGTACCAGTACGGCGTGCTCGCGGGGATGACGGTGTACGCCGTGCCGCAGGTGATCGCGGCCACGTTTCCCGTGGGCCGCCTGGCCGGCGAGGTGGGCACGCTGGTGAAGCTGGTGCGCGTGCTGCTGCTGGGGCCCGTGATCCTCTTCTTCACCTTTCGCAACCGCAAGGTGGGCGAGCAAAAGCTCACGGCCGGCAGCGTGGTGCCGTGGTTCATCGCCGGGTTCCTGGTGCTGGCGGCGGCGCGCTCGCTGGGTGTGGTCCCGGCAGAGGTGGCCGGGCCCGTGCGCGAGGTGTCGCGGTGGATGACGGTGCTGGCGATGGCCGCGCTGGGGTTGGGCGTGGACCTGCGCGTGCTGGGCCGCGTGGGCCCGCGGGTAATCGCGGCCGTGACGGCGTCGCTGCTCGTGCTGATCAGCCTGAGCGCGGCGCTGATCTTCGCGCTGGGGATCGGGTAGGGCGAGCGTCGCCCGGCCGGCCCAAGACGGGACGGAAAAGCCTGCTCCGGGGCTGGCAGAAATGGGGCGGGGGCGGGGGCGAGGCTAAAAAGGAATAGGAGAGGGCGGAGGCTGGGCGGGAGCGAATGAATTCGCGGCTACAACTTCACACTGTCGGCCTCCGCCGACACCGATCGTGCACCGGTCGCGCTCCCGGTGGATGATCCGTATCCGAACACGAGAAACCCCCTCGGGCCGCGCCGAAGGATACACCTTCTCCCACGCAGTTTGTGGGTGTGGATGAGCCTGGGCGAGGCCGGGTGGGGACAAGGGGAAGCGGCCCGCCGGAGATCCGGCGGGCCGCTTCCGTACATCCATCCGCACGCAGCGTGCGTTCGCGCGGCCTTTTACTTGGTGCGGACGACGATCAGCGCGTACGGCGAGGTGGGCGCCAGGCCCCCGGACAGCGCCGTAACCGACGCGAAGGCGCCCGTGGGCACCCCGAACCGCAGGTACCCGGTCCCGCCCCCGCGCGAGTACGACAGGGTGAGCGCCACGCCGTTGGTGAGTGCCCGCGGAACCAGCTGGTAGCTGCCGTTGAGCCCGCCATAGAGGGAGCGGAAGTTCCAGCTGGTGACCCGCTGCTCCGGGCCGATGCCCGTCACGGCATCATCCGCGTACATGGCCGAGGTAAAGTCGCGCAGCCACGTGTCGGGATCCACACCCAGGACCGCCTGCAGGTTGGCCTTGCCGGTGGCCTGCGTGTTCACCAGGTCGTACCAGAGCTGCGCATCGGTGCCGTTGCGGCGGTCCGCGGCGTAGCGCAGGAATGCCCAGGTGGCCCCGCGGGTGGCAAGTCCGTCGTTGGTCTTGAACGCGCCCGTCGTGTCGGGCCGCTGCAGCCACGACCGCAGGCGCCCGTAGTTCTGGTTGGCGTAGGTATTGAACGCCGCCACCCGCCGCGAGGCGTTGGGACCGGTGGTGAGGGTGCTCAGCACGATATTGCCCCGGGGCGCCAGTCCCACGGACGTGCGGTAGAACATGAGCTCTTCGGCGATGTGGCTGAGGCCTTCGTTCAGCCACACCTCCTCCAGGCTCGTCGCATTGTGCACGTACAGGCGGCGCGACGTGTTGATCAGGTGCTGGAACTCGTGGGCCAGGGTGCCCACCGTCCCGCCGCGCACGAACGAAACCGTGCGCACGTTGCTGTTCACGGCGCCCGTGGGGTCCGGAACCAGCATGTAGAAGATCTCGCCCACGTTGCTGCGCGGGCAGCTCGCGTCGGCCGCAAACAGGTCGCGCGGGGCGACGTAGCCGGCGACGACGGCGCTGCTGGCCGGGGGCGACAGCTCGTTTACGGCGCGGGTGTAGAAGGCCACCACGCGGTCGTTGTCGTCCAGGTCCGTGGGTTCGCCGAAGTTGGCGGTGTTCACGGGGTACGCGAGGGAGTCGAACTCCAGCCCGATGCTGTCGTACTGCGCCGTGGTGAACCCGCCCGCCGGGTTGGCCGTATCGGCCACGATGATCACGTGCTGGCCGATGGACACCACGCGGCCCGTGCGGAAGTCCGGCGTGCCCGCGCACCCCGAGGCCGTGTTCAGGCTCCACAGGTCGCCCACGGTGGGCGTTCCGGGCGTGATGGCCATGCTGGGCCCGCCCGGGGCACGGCGCTGGGTGCGGCCCGGAGCGACACGGGATTCGGGACGGCGCGCCAGGGGGGCGAGTTCGCGGAAGTCGCGCTCCATCTGCCGGATGTGGAACCCGCCGTCATCCACCATCGGCGCACCCAGGACACGCGCCTGCGTGCCGCTGGGCAACAGCGCCGGAGACGGCGGCCCCGCCGCGGCCGTGATGCCCGACGCAGTCACGGCAAGCGACAGCGACGACGACGTGGACAGGTTCACGGGCATGTACGTGTACTCGGCGCCCGCCCCACCGCCGCCAAGGCACAGGTTCGCGGCGGCCGGCATGGTCAGGGTGTACGCCTCGCCCACGGACAGGTCCGGGCACACCACGATGTCCGCCGTGCCGCTGCGGGGGCCGGACGCCGCCGTGATGGTGGCCGCGCCGGCCGACACCGCCGTAACCACGCCGGACGCATCCACCGTCGCCACGGCCGGGTCGCTGGTGCCCCAGGCAACCGTCTGGCCGGCGATCGGGTTGCCGAGGGGGTTGATGACGCTGGGCGTAAGCGCCTGCGTGGCCCCCTCGAGCAGGGTATCGACTGTCGGCGAAAGGTCGATCCGGCCGTCCGGAAACGGCACCTGCGCCATCACGTAGACGATGAAGCGAAAGCTCGTCACGCCCGCCGGCTTGCTGATCTGCCAGGTCACCGGCGCCGACGTCTGGCTGGGCTGCAGGACCTCGTCGTACGGGTAGTATGCCTGGTCAGCGCGCATGAGCGTCGCGCGCTGCACGCCGCCGGCCAGCTCCAGCTCCTGGCCCACGCTGCCGCCCGTGGCGTAGGGCTCCACGTCGAACAGCACCTTGACGCCGCCGGGATCCAGCGTGGTGCCGTCGGTGGTGCCCAGCGCCTGGAACAGCAGGTTCTGCACGGTGACGTCGATGCTGTAGATCTCCGTGCCTGCCGAGTACGTGTTGTTGCTTGCCTGCAGGTACACGTGGTTGCCCTGGCCACCCACCACCAGGCCCCGTGCGTCGCCCAGGGAGGGCGCCGCGTTCTGGCACGCCATGCGGCCGTCGGCCACGGTGACGGTGCAGTCAAGGCGGGCCAGCTCCGCGGCGGGTCCGGGGGTGGGCTCGGTGGCGGCGGGGCTGCGCCCCTCGTCCGTGCAGGCTGCCGTCAACGCAAGCAGCGCGAGTCCGGCCGCAGCCGGACGAATTCGAGCAAACATGTGGGCGGGTTTCGGGCAGGGAGGGAGGGAGTAATGAGCAAATGGCTGCCCCGGACGAGTATTCGCCTGGGGCAGCCGTGCCGCTATATTCGCACTCCCTTGACCGTTTGGTCAAGTTTTCTGGAGAGCCATTCGCCTGATTCGGCCCCATTCCGCCATTTGAGCGGTGCGGACGGTCCGGACGCAGTCTCCGATTGATCGCGTATCTGCCGCGCGCGTCCTGCACGGCGCCGCCTGCGGCAGGACCTCGCGCGGCGACAGCGCGAACGGCCCGTTCCAACAAGGCCCCGGAGGCGGCATGCGGGCGATGGAGCCACGGGGGATGCGGACGCGAAAAAAGCCGGGCGAGGCGATCAAACGCCCGCCCGGCTCAGTGCCGGATGGATGGATGGGGACGTGCCCCGATCATCCCCACCCGTGTCAGCGCCAGCAGACGCAGACGCCCGTGCTGCTGCAGAATCCGCCCAGCCCGCGGTTGGTGAGGTCGCAGACCCGGTCGCACACCGCGTCGTCGCACACCTTGGCTCCGTGCACGGCCGAAGCAGGCGCCGCGAGCGCCTGCGTGGCCCCGAACCCCAGCGCGGCCGCCGTCGCCGCGCCCAACACCCCGCGCCGCACCGTCGTCATCATCCCCATGGTCGTCTCCTCGTTGCCGGTTCCGCCGTTCCGAGTGGATGGATGAAACGGAGGCCGCGCCGGGATCGGGTCCCCGCCGCGGCCTCGTGCACCTACGTCATCGGCCGATGTAGCAGCTGCAGCCACCGTCCGGCGTGCAGAACCCGCCGCTGCTGCCGGGGATGGCCCGGCAAATCCGGCTGCAGACTTCCGGATTGCACACCCTCGTCCCGTCCGCCGCCGGCGCGGGCGCCGCGATTGCCTGCGCGCCGCCGAAGCCGAGCGCCGCCGTCATCGCCGCGCCAAAGAACCAGCGCCGGGCCGCGTGCCTCGTGATCCGCATCTCCACCTCTCCGCGTGAAGTGTCTGCCAACCAACGACTTGGGACGGAGTAAACCGCAAACCGCGTTCCATTTCCCGCCAATCTGGACCCATCAGGAAAGGTTGGCGCGCGACGTCAGCGTCCATGCGGGGGACTGCGGAAAGGCCAGGATTGTGGACGCGAAAAAGGCCGGGCGCAGCGATTGAACGCTGTGCCCGGCCTTTTCTCGTAAGTGGAGCTGGCGGGAATCGAACCCGCGTCCGCGAACAGATCCCTCGCGACATCTACGTGCGTATCTCCCGGTTCCTTTCTCCTCGCTCGCTCATCGGCCCGGAAGAGGCCCATCGCGAACCAGCCGTGAAAGTCTCGCCCGCGCCGTCACGGCGCCAAACGCAGGCCAGCCAGAATTTAATGACGCCCGCCGGCCCGCCTCAGGCGGGGCTGACCGGCAAACGGGAGGTAAGGAAACCGGTTAAGGTCTCTACTTACGCAGCCAGTGCGAAGTTATGGTTCGCGGTTACTAGTTTCCCGGAGGTTTTACGAGGTATCCGAGGACCTCGGCACGCAGCCACGGCTTCACCATACACGTCGAAACCTTGACAGCCCCAACACCCGTATTGTCAAATGCTCCCTCAATCTACCGGCAATCGCCCCGCCTGTCAATCCCGTTGGCGTGCAACGACTTACGACTCCCACCCCGCTCTTCCGGTCTACAATCCGGTACTTGCACGATCCACGCCGAATCGGGGCATCCCTTTCATCCGACGACGATCCGCTCCGGCTCCGCTGGAGTGTGTCTCCGGGCGGCGGGAATCCTGCGCGGTCTGACGCAAACGGTTGCTGTAAAACGGTTTGGCATCCAGCTTGCCCTGAATCCGGGCCAGACGGCCGGCGCCGCACCATGCGGACCGGCAGAATACCCGTTGAGGAGTGGGCATGAAGAAGACAGTGTTAGCGGCGGTTGCAGTGGCGCTTTCCGTGGCGGCGGGCGAGGCGAAGGCACAGTTCTCCATCCCGCTTTCGGTTGAGGGGCGGCTGGACTATGCCGTGCCCGTGGGCGACTTTGACGACCTGGCGGACGAGGGGACGAGTTGGGGCGCCGGGGTGTCGCTGGGGATCACGCCCGCCATCGGCATCTACGGGACCTACAGCCAGACCACGTTTCAGGTGGCCGGCTTCAAGGACCTGGACCTGGAGGACAACGGCTTTTCGGCCGGGCTCACGGCAGCGCTCCCCTCCGTGAGCGAGCTGTCGCCGTGGGTGGGCGCCGGGGTGGTGAAGCACGAGCTCGCGTTCGAGGGGGACGACGGGGGAGCGGACGAGAAGCTCGGCTTCGAGGTGGGCGGCGGGCTGGCAATCCCGGTTAGCGCCAATATCCGGCTGACGCCGGCGATCGGGTATCGGCAGTATGGCATGGACGTGGGTGCTTTGCCGGGCACGGCGGAGTTCGACGTGTCGTACTTCACCGCCGGCGTGGGCGTGAACTTCTCGTTCTGACGCTGCCGCCGGTGGATGTGTCGACGGCCCCGGGCAGATGCCCGGGGCCGTTTTCTTGGGCCCTGCATCCAACTTGATTCCCTGAAGGAGGCGCCCACCCGGCACTCTCCCGCGCCGAGACCCGTGGCGCCTACCGAAGGATCTACTCGCCCGCGCCAGGACCTCTCCCCTGCGGCCCATGGCTCGCCCGTGCCCTCTCGCCCGCGGACTCACGCCTGCCCACTCGCTTGATTTCCTGAGGGAGGCGCCCGCCGACACCTTCCCGTGCCGAGACCTTTGGCGCCGACCGAAGGATCTACTCGCCCGCGCCAGACCTTTCCCCCGCGGCACATGGCTCGCCGAGCCAGGACCTGTCCCATCGCCGCGTCACGCAGTGCCCACTACGGCGGACGCAGGCAATCCAATCCGATCCGCCAGATCCTCCCACTCCGGATTCTGCGCCTCGATCAACTCGATCTTTCGTGCGCGCCGCCAGCCCTTCAGCTGTTTTTCGCGCCTTTTGGCATCACGGACGTCGGTGAACGCCTCGAAGTGCACCAGCCGAATGACGTTGTATCGGCACGTGAATCCCGGGATCCGACCCGACTTGTGCTCGTAGATCCGCCGCCGCAGGTCGTTCGTGAAGCCGATGTACAGAGTGCGGCCCTGGCTGGCGAGGATGTAGACGTGGTAGGTAAGCATGGCCGAGCCGAGGACCGGGTTCGCACACTCCCGCGCACGGGCGAGGAGATCCAATTGTATACGAAGTAGACAGTCCGTCAAGGCCAAAGGCTGAAGGCGCGGTGGCGGAGTCCTGCGCGAAGGCGGAGGAGATTCTTCGGTCGGCGCCAGAGGACACGGCGCGGTCGAGTACCGGCGGCGCCTCCCTCAGGAAATCAATCGCGGGGGTGGGATTCGGAGTAGACGGGCCGTCCTATCAAGGCCGCGAGGAGAGTACAGGAGCGGTGGCGGAGTCATGAGCCAAGGCGGAGGAGATCCTTCGGTCGGCGCCAGAGGACTCGACGCGGTCGAGTACCGGCGGCGCCTCCCTCAGGAAATCAATCGCGGGGG
>DASQZE010000459.1:0-7716 GCA_035638875.1 Longimicrobium sp. | reverse complement strand
CTCCAGCACCGTCTCGCATCCGGCCAGGATGGCGGCGGACACGGTGATGGTGTGCCCGCCGCCATCCTGGCCGGATGCGAGACGGTGCTGGAGGCCGTGCGGCACCCCGTCGTCGGCCCGTTCCTGCAGAGGGCCATGCTGGACGAGATCGTCCCCACGCTGGATGCGCCGGGCTCCGAGGCGTACGCGCGCGCCGTGCTGGACCGCTTCGCCAACCCGTACGTACGGCACGCGCTGCACGACATCTCGCTGCAGCAGACCATGAAGATGCGCGTGCGCGTGGTGCCCACCATCGTGCGCTACGCCGAGCGGACGGCGCGCGTGCCCGAGGCGCTGGCGTTCGGGTTCGCGGCGTACCTGCGGATGGTGCGCGAAGGATTGGGATTGGCCGATGACCAGGCGGAGCGCGTGCGCGGCCACTGGTCGCGCTTCGGAGACGGAGCGGAGCCGGACGTGGCCGCCGCGGTCTGCGGGGACGAGGCGCTGTGGGGCACGGACCTGTCGCGCGTTTCCGGCTTCACGGCCGCGGTGGCCGGCGCGCTCGTCCGCATGCGCCGCCACGGGGTCGCCGCCGCGATGGAGCAGCAGATGGGCGTCGTCACGGCCGCGTAATTCTCGTCAGGGCAGGGATTTACTACAGTTTCACGCAGAGGACGCAGAGACGACCGGAGAGGACGCAGAGAAAAGATAGAGAGTTGCCCGAGCACGCGGATGAAGTTCTCTGCGTCCTCTCATTGCAGCTCTGCGCCCTCTGCGTGAAACCGTTTTTCGCTCGTACGTTCGATCAGGCAGATACACCCCAGACCGGGATCGATGGTGACTCTCACGCAGTTGCATTCCCCCGCCGCGGCGCGGAAGCAGGTCGTCCAACGGATCCAGGCGCTCGGCGCGCTGGCGGTCGTGCGGCTGCCGCGCGCGGACGACGTGCTGCCCGTGGTGGCGGCGCTGCAGGCGGGCGGCATCCACGCCATCGAGATCACGATGACCGTCCCCGGCGCGCTGCAGGCCATCGAACGCGTGGCCCGGGAGGCGGGGGACGGCGTGCTCGTGGGCGTGGGCTCCGTGCTGGACGAGGACACTGCGCGCCAGGCGGCCGAGGCGGGCGCGCGGTTCATCGTCAGCCCCGTCTTCAAGCCGCTCGTGCTCGAAGAGGCGCATCGCCAGGGGGCCGCCGCGCTGCCGGGCGCGTTCACGCCGACGGAGATCCTGCGCGCCCACGAGGCCGGCGCGGACCTGGTGAAGGTGTTCCCGTCGGATGCGCTCGGGCCGTCCTTCATCAAGGGCGTGCTGGCGCCCATGCCGTTCCTGAAGCTCTGCCCCACGGGCGGCGTCACGCCACAGAACGCGGGCACCTGGATCCGCGCCGGCGCATCGGCTGTCGGACTGGGCGGCGCGCTGGTGGACGCGACGCTCGTGGCCACGCGCGAATGGGGCACCATCACGGCGCTGGCGCGAAAGACCGTGGACGAGATTGCCGCCGCGCGCGGAGGCCGGCCGTGAAGCGCGTCGTCACCTTCGGCGAGCTGATGATGCGGCTCTCCCCGCCGGGGCAGGAGCGGCTCTTCCAGTCGCCGCAGCTGCGCACGTTCTTCGGCGGCAGCGAGGCGAACGTGGCCGCCAGCCTGGCGCACTTCGGCGTGCGCAGCGACTACGTGACGCGCGTTCCCGCGAACGCCGTCGGCGACGCGGCCGTGGCGGCCCTGCGCGCCGAGGGTGTGGGCACGCGCGAGATGCTGCGGGGCGGCGACCGGCTGGGCATCTACTTCGTGGAAAGCGGCGCCGACGTCCGCGCCCTCCGCGTCGTCTACGACCGCGCCGGCTCCGCGTTCGCCCAGCTGGATCCCGCGGAGTACGACTGGGACGGCATCCTGGGCGGCGCGCACTGGCTGCACGTCTCCGGCATCACCCCCGCGCTGGGCGACGGGCCCGCGCAGGCCGCGCAGGAGGCCGTGGACACGGCGCGCGCGGCGGGGGTCCGGGTCAGCATCGACCTGAACTACCGCCCCGCGCTGTGGACGGGCCGCGACCCCCGCCCCGTCACGCGCGCGCTGGTCAAGGGGTGCGACCTGCTCATCGGCAACCCGGGCGCCGTGCGCGCCATGCTGGGCGTCAGCCCGAATACCGGTCCGCATGCCGGGCCGGATTCCGAGTCGGACGCCGCCCTGCGCGCCTCCGCGGAAGCCATCGCGGGCGACCTGGGATGCCGGTCCGTCGCGCTCACCCGCCGCGAGATCGTCTCCGCCAGCGAGCACGGGTGGAGCGCCGCGCTCTTCGACGCCGGTACGGGCGCGCTGGAGCGCAGCCGCCGCTGGCAGGTCCAGGTGGTGGACCGCGTGGGCGGCGGAGATTCGTTCGCGGGCGCCCTCATCCACGCCACGCTGGCCGGCCGCGCCCCGGCGGATGCCCTGCAGTTCGCCACGGCCGCCAGTGCCCTGAAGCTCACCATCCCCGGCGACTTCAACCGCGTGACGGCGGACGAGGTCGATGCTCTCCTCCAACGCACCCCGTGAACCCGATGCCGACGACCGACCCCACGGTGGCCGATCCGCCCCGCGCGCGCCCGCCGTTCGGCGCGGAGCACGAGCCGCAGCCCCGCATCGGCTACCGGTGGACGGTGTGCGCGCTGCTGTTCGCCGCGACCACCATCAACTACATCGACCGGCAGGTGCTGGGGATCCTCGCCCCCGTGCTGCAGACGGAGATCGGCTGGACGGAGGCGGACTACGGCGACATCGTCTCGTGGTTCAGCTTCGCCTACGCACTGGGATTCCTGGGGATGGGGCGGCTGCTGGACCGCATCGGCGTGCGCAAGGGATTCTCGTTCGCCATCGTGGCGTGGAGCCTGGCGGCCATGAGCCACGCCTTCGCCCGGACGCCGCTGGGGTTCTCCCTGGCGCGCGGCGCGCTGGGGCTGGGTGAATCGGGCAACTTTCCGGCGGCCATCAAGGCCACGGCAGAGTGGTTTCCCCGCAAGGAGCGCGCGTTCGCCACGGGCATCTTCAACGCGGGGAGCAACGTGGGCGCCATCGTGGCCCCCATCATGGTACCGTTCATCGCCCTCCGTTGGGGGTGGGAGATGGCGTTCATCGTCACGGGCGCGCTGGGCTTCGTGTGGCTGGCGGTCTGGCTGGTGGTCTACAAGACGCCGGAAACCCATCCGCGCGTGACGCGGGCCGAGCTGGCGCACATCCGCAGCGACCCGGCGGAGTCCACGGCGCCCGTGCCCTGGCTGAGCCTGCTCAAGCACCGGCAGACGTGGGCGTTCTTCATCGGCAAGTTTCTCACGGACCCCATCTGGTGGTTCTACCTGTACTGGCTTCCCAAATTCCTGGATGCGCAGTACGGGGTAAAGCTGGTGGGCGTCGCATTGCCGCTGATCACCATCTACCTGGTGGCGGACGTGGGATCGGTGGGCGGCGGATGGGTGTCGAGCGCGCTCATCAAGCGGGGCTGGAGCGTGAACCGCGGGCGCAAGACGGCCATGCTCATCGCCGCCCTGCTCATCGTGCCGACGATGTTCGCGCCGCACGCCACGAGCCTGTGGGTGGCGGTCGCGATCGTGAGCGTGGCGGCGGCGGCGCACCAGTGGTGGAGCGCCAACCTGTTCACCACGGCCAGCGACATGTTTCCCCGCCGCGCCGTGGCGTCCGTCGTGGGCATCGGGGGATTCGCGGGCGCGATGGGCGGGGTGCTCTTTCAGCGGGCCACGGGGCGCATCCTGGAGGCGACCGGCAACAACTACTCGGCGATCTTCATGGTGTGCGGCCTGGCGTACGTGACGGCGCTGCTCCTCATGCACCTGATCGTCCCGCGCCTGCAGCCGGCGCACCTGGAAGGCGACCTGTAGAAGAAACGGATGAGTCTCACACAGAGCAACAGGGGGAACAGGGGAAAGTCCGCCAACGTCCACGAGCCTCCTCAGTTACCCCTGTTCCCCTGTTCCTCTGTGTGAGAAAGCAGTTGCCGTTAAAGGCCGGTGGATGAACCAGGGCGGCTGAACGGAAGGTGACGGAGGCGTTGCGTTCCGGAAACGGGCGCACTACAATGAATGCGGCGTTAGTTCCGGATGAGAACAATATCGTCGCGCGGCCTTCCCCGTCCTCCGCGGCGATGCCTGAACGGAAGCCGGCATCCACACGGCCGGGCCTCCGCGGCGAATCCCCCGCCCCGCCGGAATCAAGCGGCGTGCGGGAGCGGATCCGCCCGAAGACAAGAGACGAACGGGTGCGGCGGTCGCATCCAGCTGTTTTGTTCGTTGTAGGTGCAAATGGGGGATACGACCTGCCCCCGGCCGCACACCGAGGGTCACCCTCCTCCGGAGAGCTTGCGATGAAATGGAAAGCCACATTCCTCTGCCTGCTGGGCCTGGCGCTGCTGCCGGGGCACGCGCAGGCCCAGTCCACCGGCCGCATTACGGGCACGGTCACGGACGCAGGCTCCGGGCAGCCGCTGGCCGCCGCCACGGTGACGGTGGCGGGGACCTCCCTCAGCACCGCGACGGACGCGCAGGGCCGCTACACCCTGGCCGGCGTGCCGGCCGGCAGCCGCTCGGTGAGCGCCGCGCGCCTGGGCTACGGCACGGGGCAGCGCACGGTCACGGTGGCCGCGGGGGCTGACGCCACGGCCAACTTCTCCCTCAGCTCCTCCGTGCTGCTGCTGGACGAGGTGGTGGTGGTGGGCTACGGCGAGCAGGAGCGCCGTGACGTCACGGGCTCCGTCGCCAGCGTGAACACGGCGGCGCTGGACGACGTGCCCGTGCAGTCGCTCGACCAGATGCTGCAGGGCACCGTGGCCGGCGTGCAGGTGACGCAGGCCTCGTCGGCGCCGGGCGGCGGCATCAGCATCCGCGTGCGCGGCAGCAGCTCCATCAGCGGCAGCAGCGAGCCGCTGTACGTGATCGACGGCTTTCCCATCGAGAACGACCCGGAAGGCTCGTCCCCCGGCGCCGGCGGGCGGGTGACGGCGACGGTGCCCAGCAACCCGCTGGCGGCGCTCAACCCCAGCGACATCGAGTCCATCCAGATCCTCAAGGACGCGTCGGCCACGGCCATCTACGGCGCGCGCGGCGCCAACGGCGTGGTGATCGTCACCACCCGGCGCGGGCGCGCGGGGCGGCCGGAGCTGAGCTTCGACGTGTTCACGGGGACGCAGTCCGTGGCCAACCGCTACGACCTGCTGGACGCCCGCGAGCTGGCCACGGCCATCAACGAGGCGTCGGTGGACGGCGGCGGCACGGCGGTGTTCGGGCAGGCGTTCATGGACACGCTGGGCGCGGGGACGGACTGGCAGGACGAGATCTTTCGCGACGCGCCCCTGCGCGGCTTTCAGGGCAGCGTCTCGGGCGGCACCAGCGGCGACAACGTGACGCGCTACGCCGTTTCCGGCGGCTGGTTCGACCAGACGGGCGTGGTGCTGGGCTCGGGCTTCGAGCGCTACTCGCTGCGCGCCAGCCTGGACCAGGGGCTCGGCAACCGCCTGCGCTTTGGCGCCACGCTCTCCGGCAGCCGGGTGAACAGCACCTTCATCCCCACGGAGGGCGAGAGCAACGCCCGCGCGGGGGCCGTGGGCGCGGCCATCCAGGCCTACCCCTTCCTCCCCGTACGCCTGAACGACGGCCGCTACCCCTACCAGGGGCGCGATCTGCCGCTCGTCGGCGTTCCCGCCGGGCAGGCCAGCAACCTGGTGAATCCCGTGTCGCTCGCGGCCGAAGTGACGGACCGGCTGGGCGACACGCGCGTGCTGGGCAACACCTTCGGCGAATGGGAGCCGCTGGCGGGGCTGCGGGCGCGGGTGGCGCTGGGCGCGGACTTCAGCAGCCGCTTTCGCGACACGTACTACCCCCGGCTCACCCGCCGCGGCGAGGAAGCGGGCGGCGAGGCCATCCGCGGCCGCGCCGAGGTGCTCAGCTACCTGAACGAGAACACGGTCACGTACTCGGGCCGCATGGGCCAGGCGCACGAGTGGGACGTGCTGGGCGGCTACACCTGGCAGAGCAACCAGAACGTGCGCACGGGGATGAGCGCCACGGGCTTCGTGTCCGACATCACCACCTTCGACGACATCGAGTCGGCCACGGTGTTCGACCGGCCCACGTCGGAGCGCGAGCGGTGGGTGCTGCAGTCGTACCTGGCCCGCCTGAACTACCGGCTGCTGGACCGCTACCTCCTGACCCTCACGGGGCGCCGCGACGGCTCGTCGCGCTTCGGTGCCGGGAACAAGTGGGCGTTCTTTCCGTCGGCGGCCCTGGCGTGGCGCGTGTCGGACGAGCCGTTCATGCAGGGCATCGGCGCCATCGACGAGCTCAAGCTGCGCGCCTCGGTGGGCCGCGCCGGCAACCCCGGCATTCGCCCCTACCAGTCGCTGGCCCGGCTCACCAGTACGTCGTACTCGTTCGGCGGCACCGTCGTCAGCGGCTACTTTCCCGTGGGCGTGGCCAACGACGACCTGACGTGGGAGACCACGTCGGAGGTGGACCTGGGATTTGACCTGGGGCTGTGGGAGCGCGCGGTGGTGACGGCGGACTGGTACAGCAAGCGCACCGACGACCTGCTGCTGTTCGTGGACCTGCCGTCGGAGAGCGGATTCGGCCGCGCGCTCATCAACGCGGGCTCGGTGGAGAACAAGGGGATCGAGCTGGCGCTGAACGTGGACATGCTGCGGGGCGGCGACCGCCGCGTGGGATGGCGCACCTCGTTCAACTACGCCCGCAACCGCAACGAGGTGGTGGACCTGGGCGGCGACGACGAGATCCGCGCCGGCACCATCTCCGACGACTTCAAGCTGGGCGGCACGGTGGTGCGCGTGGGCGAGCCCATCGGCGTGTTCGTGGGCTACCAGACGGGCGGCATCGTCCGCGACAGCGCGCAGGCCGCCTCGCTGGCGGGGATCCGCAACCTGGTGACGGGCGCGGCGTACCGGCCGGGCGACGTGATCTTCGTGGACACGGACGGCAACGACACCATCAACACGGCCGACCGCAGCATCATCGGCAGCCCGCACCCGGACTTCACCATCGGGTGGCAGAACACGCTCTCGTTCCGCGGCTTCGAGGTCAGCAGCCTGCTCACGGGCACGTTCGGCAACGAGGTGCTGAACCTGAACCTGTGGCGCCTGACGGGCGGCGACCTGGCGACCAACGTGCTGCGCGAGCGCTACACGGACCGCTGGACGCCGCAGAATCCGGACGGAAGCTATCCGCGCTTCGGCGTGAACACGGTGGGCGCGGGCACCACGGACTACAACGACCTGATCCTGGAGGACGGCTCGTATGTGCGCCTCAAGACGCTGTCGCTGGCCTACCAGGTGCCCGAGGCGTGGGTGGCCGGCCGCGGCTTTCAGCGGGCCCGCATCTACGTCACGGGCACCAACCTGATGACGTGGACGGACTACCGCGGATTCGACCCCGAGGTGAGCAGCTTCGGGGTGGGGAACCTGAACCGGGGGATCGACATCGGCTCGTACCCGGCGTCGCGCTCGGTGACCGTCGGCTTCAACTTCACCTACTGAGACCGGAGGGGGGCCGCCGCGGCACTCGGCGCCGCGGCGGCCCGGCTCCCCTGCGCATGGATGCGATCCCCATGATGACGATGACACGCGGCCGGGCCCTGGCGCTGCTGGGCGGCCTGGCGCTGGCCACGGCGGCCTGCGGCGACCACCTGACGGAGGTGCCCTACTCCTTCGTGGCGCCCGAGAACTTCTACCGCAACGCCGACGACG
>DASQZE010000458.1:0-5523 GCA_035638875.1 Longimicrobium sp. | reverse complement strand
GCCCGCTCGTCAGGAACATTTCCGGTGATACACCAGCGTCCCCGAACCCGAAGTCGCGGAGCGCCATCACGATCCGGTCCGCATTTTCCGGAGAGATGGCTACCCAGATATCGAGATCTCCCGTGGCGCGAGGATATCCGTGATAAACGACCGCATAGCCGCCGATCAGCAGATACTCAACTCCATGGGACTCGAACGACCTCAAGAACTCTTTGAAGTCGTCCGGTAGCTTCATCGCCATAGTTTATCCGGCGCAGCAGTTCCAGGTGTTCGAGGCGTTCGGCCGGGGAACGCGACTTCCAGTATTCCACGTCATCGGAATCATCGAAGCCGTGGACGACGGTGAGTGCTGTACGATCCACTCGTGTCTGACGGTCGGCCTTGCTCATCGTCGTCTGGATGTTGGAGACAATCAAGTGATCGGTTGAAATATAATACCAGCAGGCCAGAACTGTACAATCAAAACGAACCACC
This sequence comes from Longimicrobium sp., assembly GCA_035638875.1. Classification (GTDB taxonomy): domain Bacteria; phylum Gemmatimonadota; class Gemmatimonadetes; order Longimicrobiales; family Longimicrobiaceae; genus Longimicrobium. Next base: position 5,049 of record DASQZE010000458.1, on the reverse strand, counting down.
CGGCGGATTGTTGTCCGCCGGGTGGCTCGTCAGGATCGTTGGCGCCGTCTACCGCTCCCGCACGGACTCGTACAGGCCGTTGAACAGCAGGCGGAAGGTGCCGTGGGGCTGCGCGCGGAAGGCGATCTCCGGGCCAAAGAGGTACAGCGTGCCGCGTCCCACGGGCGCCGACACGATCGCCGCGCCGCCCTGCAGGTGCTGCTGCCCCCACGCCCAGCCGCTGCGCAGCGGCGCCGGCGAGTCGAACCAGGCCACGCGGCGAATGCCCGCGGCCTCGGCGCCCGCGCCTAGGCGGAACACCGGCGAGTCGTCGAACATCACGTCCGCCTGCTCGCCCATCCCCCACGCCACAGGCGCGTCGTTGTCCACCGACACGCGCAGGATGCTGCCGGGGATGTAGTACTTCTCGCGCGGCAGGTGGCGCGGCTGGCCGTCCGTGCCGGCCTCCACCAGGTGGTCCTCGATGGGCAGCCCCAGGTGCCGGGCCAGCGCCGTGGACCCGCCGATGGTCAGCACCGTGCCGCCGTTCTCCAGGAACGCGCGCACCTGCGGCACCGTCTGCGCGACCGTCACCGTGCCCAGCTGCGAGCGGAACTCCGCCGGCACCGCGTCCGGGTTGGGCATGAAGCTGCCGAAGCCGCCGCCCCCCTCACGCTCCGGCACGGCGCCGTCCACGAACACGAGCACGTCGTACTTCGCGTTCAGGTTGCCCGCGTCCAGCTCCGGGGGAAACACCACCTCGTACGGAAAGCTGAACTGCTCCAGGATCCAGCGGGTCCAGCCGCTGGGCATCAGGCCGCCGTACCGGTCCACCAGGCCAATGCGCAGGGGCCGCAGCGGGGCCGACTCACGCGGCATGCGCCGCGACGCCTGGATCCGCAGCCCCAGCGAGTCCGCCATCCGGTCCAGCAGCTGGAACGACTGCCGTCCATCCACCCAGAAGTCGCCCGCCTGCGCGCCGTCGCCGTCACGCGTCACCCGGAACACGGGCACGCCGGCGGCCAGCAGCCGGTTGACGGCCGTGAACGCGTCGTTCTGCCGCGGCGAGAGCACGTAGCCGGCCGGGGTCCCGCGGGGGGTGGCGATGGATCCCGCCGGCGCGGGCAGGTTCCACGCGGTGATGGCCTCGACCGGCGCCTCGAAGCCCTCCAGGATGCGGTCGAACTGCACGCCCATCTGGTACGCCAGCGTCCACCCCGCGTTGTCGTACGGGGGGATGGGCGGGCCGCCCTCGTACAGGAAGTCGTTGGGATGGTCCTGCGGCTCGAACATGTCCAGCACGTGCGGCCGGAACGCCTGGTCCGTGCGCACCACGTACGACCCGGCGGGATACTGCCTGCCGCCCACGCCGAAGCCCGACGTGGCGCGGTGGACGGTGACGCCCGTCTCCAGCAGCGCGTTCACGAACTTGGTGGCCGTGGCGAAGTCCGCCTGGTCCGACGGGATGACGTAGCCGCGCGGGTCGCGCAGCTCCGGGCGCCGCAGCAGGGCCAGGTACCGCGCCGACTGCTCCGCGTCCGGCGCGCCGCCGAACAGGCCGCCCGCCGACATCACGGCGTTGCTCTCGGCGCGCTGCCCCTGCCGGTCCCGCGCGATCACGGCCCGCACGCTGTCCACGTGGCGCGGGTACACGGTCCACGAGTCCTCCCGGCCCCGCTCGACGGAGTTGCGCCCCATCCGCCAGAAGTTCATCAGCAGGGTGGTGCGGTACCGCGACGCGTAGTCCAGGATGGCGTAGTTGGCCGTGACCGAGTAGTCGATGGAGCTGCGGAAGTGCCACGTCTGCGGCCGGATGGGGTGCACCAGGTCGCTGCTGGCCAGCTGCCGGTTGGGCACGAACGGGATCTCCATGGGCGTGGGATTGCCGATGGTCTCCGTCAGCAGGCCGATCATGTTGTGAAAGTACGTCGTCGTGCGCAGGCCGCCGTTCCACCACGTGCTGTAGTTTGCGCCCCGCCGCGTGGTCACGCCCGGCTTGTCCTCCGCCACGAAGCGGTTGTGCATGGACGAGCCCACCATGTCGATGCCCGTGATGACGAGCGGGTCGTACAGGTAGTTGAACGGGTCGCGAAAGGGCGGCGCGAACATCACCGTCCCCGTGGGCCCCGTCTGGTGGTGGTTGTAGACGATCTGCGGGAACCACTCGTGGTACATCACCCGGTTCATGTTCTCCGTCTCGGCCTGGGTCGAGGCGTAGAAGTCCCGGTTGTTGTCGTGGCCGATGTACTTCTGGTACAGCCGCGGGATGAACGCGATGGAGCGCGCCTGGCGGTCGGCGGTGCGCGTGTACCAGTTGCTCACCAGGTCCATGCCGTCGGGGTTGGCGTGGACGAACAGGATGACGACGTCGTCCAGGATGCGCCGCGTCTCGGGGTCGTCGCGGCTCACCAGCTGCCACAGCGTTTCCATGAGCTGCTGCGCGCCCAGCACCTCCGTGGCGTGCAGCCCGCCGTCGATCCACACGACGGCCTTGCCCTCGGTGGCCAGGCGGGCGGCGGCGGCGCTGTCCACCTGCCCCCTGGCCAGGGTGCGGCTCGTCTCGCGCCACCGCTCCAGGCTGCGGTGGTTGTCGGGGCTGGTGACGATGGCCATCACCTGCGACCGCCCCTCCGCCGTGCGGCCGATGTCGCGCAGGGCCATGCGGTCGCTCTCGCCGTCCAGCTTTTGCCAGTAGGCGACGAGCTCCTGGTAGTTGGGCAGCACGTAGTCGGCGCCGATGGCGTGGCCGAACTGCTGCTCGGGCGAGGTCAGGCGCTGCTGCGCGGCGGCGGGGGCCGCGTGGGCCAGCAGGCTCGGGGCCAGCAGGCCCAGGGCGAGCGCGAGGGCCGGGGCCCGGCGCATGCGTGGGAACGGGGTCAACGGATGAGCTCCTTCCGTCGGTTCGGTGGCGGCGCGGATTTCCGGGCCGCCCTTCTCCGGCTGTATACGGGATTCTGGTAGAATCGAACGGGCGTTCGGGCCTGTCAAGTTTTTAGCGGCTCCACCGGCCCGCTCGATCCTCCACGGCCGCTGATCGGGGCGGAAACGGCGGATCATCGTCCCGGATTCGCGCGTCGTCCGGCATCTCCGGTGTGCCTGCGCACGAGGCCCTTGCCTCCGGCTGAATTCGGCTCATATTGTGGGCGTGTCCTGCTGCCTGAGCCGGATGCAGTTCCCTCCATCCCTCCCCTCCTGCTCCCCGGATTGGTGCCCATGCCAGGCGTTCTCGGCCTTCTCGCCCTCGTCATCGGCCTCGCCTGCATCCTGGCGGACCACCAGATCAGCCGCGCCGTGTGGCGCCAAACGGAAGACCCGGAATCGGGCGCGGCCAGCATGCGCATGCTGGGGCTGATCCTCTTCGTCGCCGGCGGGCTCGCGCTCCTCACCTGGGCGCCCTGACGCAGCCTTTCGCCTGACACAATCCGAGCACGCTCACTCGTCCGGCGCCTGCAGGCACCGGGCGGACCGGCGTGCGTTCCGGCGGTTGATGGATGACGTGCATCCTGGAGTTCCGGTGGATGAGGAGGCGCGCGAGTTGCCGCGCGGGTATGATGGTTGCCGCCTATCCGCGCCCACGCCAACGACTTTACGCACCGGGAGGATGAGCATGGGCGGCAAGAAGATGGAAGGCAGCGAGGAGCAGAAGCGCCAGGCGGCCCGCGACGCGCGCGACGAGGGCAAGAGCGCCAGCAAGGTCGGCGCCTCCACAGGCGGCAGCCAGCAGCGGACGCAGGCGGGCGACAACATGTCGCACCAGGAGCGGCTGGACCTCAAGCGCGAGGGCAAGCCGGACCAGCTGACGGAGAACACCCCCGAGGCGCGTCCCGGTGCCCGCGACAACGACACGCTGGACCACGAGAAGTATCCGCGCCTCTGACGCACGCCGTCCTTCGCGCCGGAACGCGATCGGGCCGGGAGCATCCACGCTCCCGGCCCGATCCGCATCCATCCGCTTCCTGCCCAGGCCTGCGGATCTCCGTCCGTCAGGCGCCCGGCAGCGGGGGCGGGACGTGGCCGAAGACGGACGACAGCTCCGGCACGTCGCCGGCGGGGGTCCAGGCCGCCATCCCCTGCTTCCACACGAGCGTATCCCGTGTCAGCTGGCCGCCGGCGGCCTGGCCCTGTAGAGCGTCCATGGCGAACGGGCCCGCTTGCTTGCCGTCGATGGCGGCGAAGAACTGCCCCGCGCCCGGCAGCGGCGGCGGCGCACCGGGGCCGGCCGCCGCGGCGCCCGCCGGCTGGTTCATCGCGTTGGCCATCTGCTGCGCCATGGCGAAGCCCAGACCCATCCCCATGCCGTCCGCCGCCGCGCTGCCGCCGGGGTTCTTGGCGGCAGCCTCGATGGCGTTGGCGGCCTGGAACTGCGTGTACGCGTTCAGGTTGCCGATCACGCCCATGCTGGTGCGCTTGTCCAGCGCCTTTTCCACCTCTTCCGGCAGGGAGATGTTCTCCACCAGGAAGGTGGCGATCTCCAGCCCGTACTCCGCGATCTCCGGCCCGATGACCGTCTTTACGGCCGCGCCCAGCTCGCTGAAGTTGGCCGCCAGGTCCAGCGCCGGGATCTTGCCCTCGCCCAGCGCCTCCGTGAAGCGGCTGACGATGAAGTTGCGGATCTGGTCGCTGATGCCGTCGGTGGTGAACACCCCGTTGGTGCCCACGATCTGCGCGATGAACTTGGCCGGCTCGCCCACCTTGACCGCGTAGGTGCCAAAGGCGCGCAGCCGCACCGGCCCGAACTCCGGGTCGCGGAGCATGATGGGGTTCTTGGTGCCCCACTTGAGGTCCGTGAACACCTTGGTGCTCACGAAGTACACCTCGGCCTTGAACGGCGACTCGAAGCCGTACTTCCAGCCGCGCAGGGTGCTCAGGATGGGCAGGTTCTGCGTCTTGAGCTCCACCCGCCCGGGCCCGAACACGTCCGCGATCTGGCCCTGGTCCACGAACACCGCGGCCTGGCCGGGGCGCACGATGAGCTGCGCGCCGTTCTTGATCTCATTGTCGTGCCGCTCAAAGCGGTACACCATCGTGTCGCCGGACGAATCCAGCCACTCGACGATGTCGATCAGCTCG
>DASQZE010000457.1:0-7426 GCA_035638875.1 Longimicrobium sp. | reverse complement strand
GTCACCCATGTCGTAGATTCGCGGGCTTGTGGACGGATGGTTGCTTAGACACCACCCATCTTACTGCAACCCAAGAAGATGCGACATGGGCTTTTTCTATCTATGACTCACGAATTCCATTTGGGATGAATAAGGCAGGTTCAAAGAAGAAGCTGTGCATCGAGGTGGATGGGGCCGGGTTTCAGCAGAGCGAATGAGTTCGCCGCACCAACGACACGAAGCCCGCCTGCGCGGACTGTCCGGCACGGGAGGGTGCCACGCCGGCACGGGGCTCCCAAGCGGGGAATGAACAACCTCCCCCAGGGGTTTGGGGGGGAGGTCGCGAGGAACGAGCGGGTGGGGGCGTTCGCCGGTAGCCCGCCCCGTTTACGATCCGCCGTTCTCCCCCTCTCCCCGCGGCAGTTTGCGGGGGCAGGGGGCCGGGGGTGGGGGACGGAGCGCACGCTACCGTACCGTCTCGCAATCACCACAAAACCCAGCTATTTTGTGACGCGTAGGTGGTATGCTTCCTGCCAAGTTCGTGCAGCTGTGGGGCGGGTCTCCCCAGGCCCGGTGGGAACTCAAGCGAGGAAGCATGATGCAGTATCAGGGCAATGAAGCAAACGCGCGCATGGGAGATCCCGTGCGCACCAGCGCCACCGAGGGGCGTGCACTTCCCCGCCGCATCGATTGTGACGATGCGGGGGCGGCCCGGCGGGCCGTGAACCCCGCCGCCGACCTGCGCAGCGTATCGTACGCCCAGCAGGCCCAGCACGCCCGCCGGCGGCTCGACATCGACTGAGCTCGCCGTCACCGGACGTTCTCCGGAAACCCGATCCACACCCCATGAACCAGGTGATCCGCGAACCGCTCTCGTCCGGGGTCCTGTTCGACCCCGACGAACTGCGAGTCACGCGCCTGCGCGCCGTGCGCGGCCCCAACTTCTGGCGGCTGGCCCCCGTCATTGCCTGCGATCTCACGCTGGGGTCGCTGGAAGACGTGCCCAGCACCGACATCCCCGGCTTCAACGAGCGGCTGATTTCCCTGCTCCCCACCCTGCGCGACCACCCATGCTCGCGCGGCACGGAGGGCGGCTTCGTGGAGCGGCTTACGGAGGGCACGCACCTGCCCCACATCATGGAGCACGTCGTCCTGGAGCTGCAGACGCTGGCGGGCACCGACGTGGCCTTCGGGCGCGTGGTGGCCTCCGGCGATCCCGGCGTGCGCTGGCTGATCGTGGCGTACGAGCAAGAGGAGGTGGGGCTGCAGGCCATGCGCGAGACGGTGCGCGTGGTGCGCGCCTGCATGACGGGCGAGCCCATCGACGTGGGCGAGATCGTGGAGGCGCTGCACGACCTGTTCGAATCCACCCGGCTGGGCCCCTCCACGGGCGCCATCGTCGAAGAGGCCCGCCGCCGCGGCATTCCCGTGCGGCGGCTGAACAGCCACTCGCTGGTGCAGCTGGGGCTGGGCGCCAACCTGCGCCGCGTGCAGGCCGCCATGAGCGACTACACCAGCGCCATCGCCGTGGAGATCGCCCAGGACAAGGACGACACCCGCCGCGTCCTCGGCGCCATCGGCCTGCCGGTGCCCGAGGGGATGACGGCGCGCACGGTGGATGCGGCCCTGGACGCGGCGCGCGAGCTGGGGTGGCCCGTGCTCCTCAAGCCGCTGGACGCCAGCCACGGCCGCGGCATCTCCGGCTCCGTCACGGACGAGGACGGGGTCCGCGCCGCCTTCGAGGTGGCCAACGCGTTCTCCCGCCGCGTGGTGGTGGAGCGGTTCGTCACGGGGCGCGACCACCGCGTGCTGGTGGTGGACGGCCGCGTGATCGCCGTGGCCGAGCGCGTCCCGGCGCACGTGATCGGCGACGGGCGCAGCACCATCTCGGAGCTCATCACGGCCGCCAACCAGGACCCGCGGCGCGGCAAAGGCCATTCGCGCACCCTCACCCGGCTGCCCAACGACACGGCCACGGCGGCGTACCTGGCCACGCAGGGGCTCACCTGCGAGAGCGTGCCGGAGGCGGGGCAGCAGGTGTTCCTGCGCTCCACGGCCAACCTGTCCACGGGCGGCACGGCCATCGACCGCACGGACGAGATGCACCCCGACAACGTGACGGCGTGCGAGATGGCCGCCGGCGTGGTGGGGCTGGACATCGCGGGGATCGACGTGCTGTCGCCGGACATCACCGTCCCGTTCCGCGAGAACGGCGCGGTCATCATCGAGGTGAACGCGGCGCCCGGGCTGCGGATGCACACGCATCCCACGGAAGGCACCCCCCGCAACGTGGGCGCGCCCATCATCGAGATGCTGTATCCGCCGGGGCAGCCGTACACCATCCCCGTCATCGCCATCACGGGGACCAACGGAAAGACCACGACCACGCGGCTGACGGCGCACCTGTTTCGCCAGACGGGCAAGACGGTGGGCTTCACCACCACGGACGGTGTGTACCTGCAGGACCGGATGGTGATGGAGGGCGACATGACGGGGCCGTTCTCCGCCAACATCATCCTCTCCAACCCCACGGTGGAGGTGGCCGTGCTGGAGACGGCGCGGGGCGGCATCATCCGCGCGGGGCTGGGCTTCGACGAGTGCGACGTGGGCGTGGTGCTCAACGTGACGGCGGACCACCTGGGGCTGCGCGGCATCAACACGCTGGAGCAGCTGGCGGAGGTCAAGTCCGTGGTCCCCGCCGTGGTCAAGCGCGAAGGGCACGCCGTGCTGAACGCGGACGACCCGCTCGTGTACCCCATGCGGGACCGCAGCGGCGGCGACATCGTGCTCTTCAGCACCCTTCCCGAGGGGGAGAACGCGCTGTTCGACGACCACATCGAGCGGGGCGGCATCGGCGCGCGCATCGAGGACGGCACGTTCGTCATCCGGCGCGGACGGCTGCGCATCCCCATCGCCAACGTGCGCGAGGTGCCGCTGATGATGGGCGGCGCCGCGCGGTTCCAGCAGCAGAACATCCTGGCCGCCATCGCCACGGCGTACGTGCAGGGGGTGCGGTACGACACCATCCGCGCCGGCCTGCTCTCGTTCTTCCCCTCGCCGTCCATGACGCCGGGGCGGATGAACCTGCTGCGGGTGGGCAACGCGCGCGTGCTGGTGGACTACGCGCACAACCCCGCGGCCGTTGCGGGGCTGGTGGAGATGGTGACGGAGATGCCCGCCCGCCGCCGCGTGGGGGTGATCACGGCCCCCGGCGACCGGCGCGACGAGGACATCCGCGGCCTGGGCCGGCTCTGCGCCCGGCTGGACCGCGTGATCGTCAAGGAGGATACGGATACCCGCGGCCGCCCCGCCGGCGAGGTGGCGCAGCTGGTGATCGAGGGGCTGCGCGAGGGGGGGATGCAGATGGACAGCATCGAGACGGAGCTGGATGAGCTGGACGCCGTGGACCGGGCCATGTCCGAGCTGGAGGAGGGCGACCTGCTGATGGTGCTGGCGGACGAGGTGCAGTCGGTGCTGGCGCACGTGCAGCGGCACGTGGACGGCGCGACGGCCATGTAGGGGCAGGGAACAGGGAATAGGGAATAGGGAATAGGGAATAGCCTGCAACGGCGGAAAAACTGCGGGTTACAGGGGACAGGTTACAGGGTACAGCCTGCAACGGGCGGGCGCGGGCGGGCGCGGGCGGGGCCGTTGCGGAGACGTGGCGGCCTCGTCCCGTCCGCGAGCGGGAAAGCTCCGGCGCCGGGAGCGGTGAAGGTCCGTTCCGGCAGGGTGCCGGCAGCCGCGCACCAAGCCCGTTGGATGTTTACACCCTCTCCCACGCAGTTTGTGGGAGAGGGTGGGCGAGGTTTACGAGCCCGGGTGAGGGCCCTGCCGGGCCCGGCGCGGGGCGTGCATCGTCCGCGCGACTGGATGCTCCTGACTTACTCGGCCACGGATTCGATGCTGCCTCCCGATCCCTACAACGAGATCCGCCTGGTAGGCCTGCGCTCGCTGCGCGGGGCCAACTTCTGGTCGCGCCGCGCCATCACGCGCATGGACGTGGCCGTCGGCGAGTACGACGAGATCCACTCCGCCGAGGTGCCCGGCTTTACCGAGGCGCTCATCCGCACCATGCCGGGGCTGTGGGCGCACCGCTGCAGCATCGGCGAGCGCGGCGGCTTCGTCACGCGCCTGCGCCGGGGCACCTACGCGCCCCACATCGCCGAGCACGTGGGGCTGGAGCTGCAGACCATGATCGGGCACGACGTGGGCTACGGCCGCGCCCGGGGCGGTGACCGCGAGGGGGAGTACACCGTCGTCTTCGAGCACCTGCACGCGGAAGTCGGGCTCCGCGCGGCGGCGCTGGCGCTGGACATCGTGCAGAAGGCGTTCGCGGGCGACCTGCACGACGTGGACTTCGCCCTGTCGGAGCTGCGCTCGCTGGCGGATTCACCGGACGTGCCGGCGCTCACGCAGCACGTGCTGTGCGGCATTACGGGCGGCGGCGAGCGCGGGGCCGTGCGCGCGGAGATGCTGCGCCGCGGCGTGGACGACGAGGCGCTCATCATCGACGTGGCGCCGTCGTACATCCTGAACGCGGGGCTGCCGTACGCCCGCTCCGACGTGGCCGTGGTGCTGGACGCGGACGTGCACGACGTCCCCGACCGCTACCGCGAGGAGGAGCGCAACCTGCAGCTGGTGTCGGTGCTGGCGGACGTGGTGCGGGACGGGATCGTCGTGGTGCCCGCGAAGGAATGGGAGGTGCAGGACATGGCGCGTCAGGCGGGGTGCCGGGTGGCCGTGTTCAGCACGGGGCCCCGGGTGTCGGCGCGGGACGCACGGGTGGCCTACGCCGTGGCCATGGTGCGCGATGGGCGCATCATCATCGAGGCCCTGGGCGAGACCGTCGACGGGGGTGAGCTGCTGCCGGAGGTGGATGCGCACGCGCAGGTGGCGGCCGCGCTGGCGGTGCACGCCCTGCGCGAGCTGGGGGCCGGAAACGTACAGGGAGCATGGAACAGCACTCCGAAGACCGAGCCGGAGCCGGAGCCGGCGTGACGCAGCCCGGACCGGGAGTTTCTCCCACGCGGCGGCGCACGGACCGCACCGCGGGCAAGCTGGTGCTCATCGGCGGCGCGTGCGAGCCGCAGGGCGAGGCGCTGGGCGCGTTCCTGCGCCTGAGCAACGCGCTGGACGGGGGCAAGATCGTGGGCATTACCACGGCCTCGCAGGACCCGGCCAACTCCGCGCGCGAGTGGATGAAGTCGTTCGAGCAGGCGGGAGCCACGCACGTGGAGATCCCCATCGTGGACCGCCGCGACCGCGCGCAGGACCGGCGCATCGCACAGATGATCAAGGAAGCGGACGGGATCTTCCTGGGCGGCGGCGACCAGGTGCACCTGGTCGCCACGCTGGGCGGATCGCGGCTGGACCGCGCCATCCGCGAGGCGTACGCCGGCGGCGCCGTCATCTGCGGCACCAGCGCGGGCGCGGCGGCGCTGACGGAGACCATCCTGGCCGGCGGCGAACCCGACGAGTACGGGCAGATGCAGAACGTGCACCTGGGCCCCGGCTTTGGCCTGCTGGGGTTCCGGGCCATGATCGACACCCACTTTACGCAGCGGCGCCGGCTGCAGCGCCTGTTCATGGTCATCGCCCAGAACCCGGAGCTGCTGGGGCTGGGGATCGACGAGGACACGGCGCTGGTGGTGGAGGGGCACCTGGGGCAGGTGGTGGGGCGGGGGTCGGTGACGTTCGTGGACGGCCGCGGCGTGCGCTTCGACAACGCCGACGAATGCATGAGCGGAAACCCGCTCACGCTCAGCTACCTGCGCGTGGGCATCGTGGGCGCGGGGTACACGCTCAACCTGCGCGAGCGCGAGCTGGAGGTGCTGCTGCAGGCGCGCCGTGACGAGAACCGCGGCGAGGGCGAGCTGGAGGTGCTGCGTAGCGGGGCCATGGAGCCGCTGCCCGCCGAGCCTGCGGAACCGGCGGAGTCCGCGGAATCGGTGACGCCGGCGGAGCCTGCGGAGTCGTAGCCCGGAACGCCGTTCCTGCCCGGTCGCCGTCACGTGGACCGACGGCGGGGACGCGATCCGAATCCGGAAATAACGTTGGCCTCACACGCGAGTCAGCAGAGGGATGACTGTGCCGGCTCTGCTGAGCCTGTGTGAGACTGGTGCTCCGGCCGGCTACGATATGATGCGGGGACTCATACCGACTCTCACGTTGATCGTGCAGCAGGAGTTTTACTGGCGTGCGGCTCCCCGTTCCCAGCGCTCCCCGGATCGCGTTCTTCGTGACACGTCGCGGGTGACCCATGTCACACGCCGCGCCGCGCGCGCGTTGCACGTATGGCTCATCCACCGCCCCGCCCGTCTCCTTCCGGGAACTCCTCTCCTCCCGCTCCCCCTCCCGATGCATCCGTCCCCGCGCTGCACCCGGCTGCTCATCGCGCTCGCTGCCCTCGTTTGGACGGCCGCGTTCCCCTCCGCCGCGCACGCCCAGTGCTGGACGGCGCCCGACGGGACCGTGTGGTGCGAGGACGGGAGCGTGGGCAGCGGCGGCGGCTCCACGGACGGCCCACCCTCCATCGGAATCTCGCCCGCCACGACCACGGTCTCTCAGCCCGTCGTCTCGGTCACCATCGGCATGACGGACGACCAGGACCTGGTGCAGGGCACGTTCCGCGTGTACCTCGGCCAGAAAGACATCACTAGCCAGTTCTCGTTCACCAAGCGGGTGGAGCCCTACCCGGCGCCGTACATGCCGCGGGCATTCGCGACGGCGACCGGCACCGTGGTGCTCTCCGGGTCTGAACCGGTGCAGCTGCGGGCGGGGATCTGCGACAGCGCGCCCGTGCCGCAATGCCCGGGGACCCTGGAAACGTTCCGCCTGTCCGTCCCGGGGGTGGAGGTGACCCGGGACGGGGCGGTGCTCGCCGTGGCCCCCGCGGCCACGGGTACGGCGCCGTTCACCGTCCGCAACACGGGGACGGTGAGCGCGACGTTCGCGCTTACCGCGGAGTGCCGCGACGCGCAGGGTCAGCGGGTGGCTCCGTGCGGCGTCTCGGTCTCCACCCTCACCCTCGCGCCCAACGCGCCGGTGGGCGTGACGGCCACCTTTCCGGCCACGCAGGCGGGGGGGATGGTGACGGTGATGGTGCGCGCGCGGCAGACCGACGGCCAGCCGGTGGAGGACGCGGGGTGGACGGACGTGACCATCACGTCCACGACGGCCACGGGACAGACGGCGCCGCAGGTGGCCCTGGTGCAGCTGAACGCGGGCGCCGCGGTGGAGCGGAGCCAGTGCGTGACGGTGGCGGCGGCCGGCGGGGCGTACGAGTGCGGCGACCTGCGGCTGGCCCACGCTCTACCGGCGCACCGCACGCGCGGACGTACGTGGGCGCCGGTGCTCCTGTACAACAGCAACCAGGCCCACCCCCGCGGCACCGTGCGCGCGGACGTGACCGTCCCCGCCGGGGCGCCCGTGCCCAACACGGTGG
>DASQZE010000456.1:0-4693 GCA_035638875.1 Longimicrobium sp. | reverse complement strand
CCGCAGGGCCGAGAGCCCGGAGCAGGACGGCACAGCAGTATCGTGCCGGCATGCGCAGGGGGCTCGGCGCCGTTGGGCACAGTTGTATCGTGCCCTACGGCGCGCGCAGCCCGACCCGGAGCGCAGCGGAGGGGCACGCCCAACCCTGCCGTCGTCGTCCGTCGTTCGTGATCCAGCCCCCGAATCAGGCCCGCTTCTTGAGCCGCGACAGGTGCTGTTTGCGGAACTTGCTCACCTTGGGCTCGATGACGACCCGGCAGTAGCCCGCCCCCGGGTTGCGCGCGAAGTACTCCTGGTGCTCCACCTCGGCCGGGTAGAACTCCGTGAACGGCACCACCTGCGTGACGATGGGGCTCCCCCAGACGGCCTCGGCCTCCAGGTCGCGGATGGCCTGCTCCGCCGTGGACTTCTGCTCTTGGTCGTGGTAGAAGATGGCGGAGCGGTACTGCGTGCCCTTGTCGTCGCCCTGCTGGTTGAGCGTGGTGGGATCGTGGATGGTGAAGAACACGTCCAGCAGGTCGTGGAACGTGACCTGTGCCGGGTCGTACGTGATCCGCACCACCTCGGCGTGGCCCGTGGTGCCCATGCAGACGGCCTCGTAGCTGGGGTTGGGCACCTTGCCGCCCGCGTACCCCGATACCACGCTTTCCACGCCGCGCAGGTCGTCGTACACGGCCTCAAGGCACCAGAAGCAGCCGCCGCCCAGGGTGGCGGTCTCGCGCTGTGTCTCCATCTGTACAGCCTCCGCAAAAGGTCTGGACGCATTCTGCGCCCGGTCGTATTCCCGCGCAATGGCGGCCCGCGGCTGAAACCCCGGCGGGGAGGCGCCGTACGAGGCCCGTGTCCCGGACCGTCGTTCATCCTCCCGCTCTTCGCCGGATCATGCTGCTCACTGCCCTGCTCGCCGCGAGCGCGTTCGCCGCACCCCTTGATACACCGCAGGTTTCCGTGCGGGCCGCGCCGCAACGGATCTTGGTGGAGACGGGCGCGTCGCAGTACCTGAACTTCGACTTCGTGATCCGGAACGGGGGCGCGGATTCGCTGGAGATTTCGCGCGTGGAGCTGTCCGTGTACGACAGCGCGGGCGGGCTGCAGCTGCGAAAGCTGGTGAACGAGAACGGCCCCAGCCCCAGCGCGGCGGTCCTGGCGCCGGACCGGACGCTGGCGCCGGGGGGGACGGGGATGGTGTTCAACCCGTTCTTCGAGTTTCCGCGCGACGTGCAGCTGGCGCGCCTGCGCTACGAGATCGAGCTGCGCCCGCGCGTGGCCGGCGAGCGCGGGGTGCCCGTGGTGCGGACGGTGGAGGTGGCGCCGGAGGCGTTCGCGCCGCGGACGCGACTGGCGATGCCCCTGCGCGGTCGCGTGCTGGTGTGGGACGGCCACGACTTTCTGTCGCACCACCGGCGGTGGAACTGGACGCACCCGGTGCTGGCCGGCAACTGCATCACCAGCAACGCCGGGCGCTATTCGTACGATTTCGTGCTGCTGGGGGCGGGGGACAGCCTGCATTCCGCGGACGGATCGGAGCACGCGCAGTGGCATGGCTTTGGGGCGGAGGTCCGGGCGCCGGCGGCGGGACGCGTGGCCGCCGCGCGGGGCGACCAGCTGGACGACGGCAACTTCGACCTCGCCGGGCTGTGCGCGGACGAGCTGGCGATGTACGGCAACGTCGTCGTGATTGACCACGGCAACGGGGAGATGAGCGTGCTGGCGCACCTGCAGCGCGGCTCCATCGCCGTGCGCGTGGGCGACGAGGTCGGGGAGGGGGACGTCGTGGCGCGGGTGGGATCGTCCGGCAGCTCGCTCTTTCCGCACCTGCACTACCAGCTGGTGACGGGCGTGGGGCACGGGGCGGAGGGGCTGCCGTCGTACTTTGCCGGCGTGCGCATCCGCCGCGGCAGCGGGTGGATGGAGGCGCCGAACGGGCAGGTGGATACGGGCGACATCATCGGCGGACGGTGAGGATGGGCGTGCGGGCCCGGCGTAGGAACCGTGCACCACGGCAGTCCTCCGGCCGAGCGAATGAATTCGCCGCAACGAACACACGAAGTCCGCCTGCGGGACTGGCGAGCCCGGGCCTGTAAGCAGACGGAGGTGGGGTTCGGAGACGGAGCAAAGGGGCAAGGAAGTGCAGATCGGCCCGGCGTCGCAAACCGTGCAGCATGGCAGTCTTCCGTCCTGAGCGAATGAAATTCGCCGCTGGAAATTCGCGAAGTCCGCCTTCGCGGACTGCATGGCGAGCCCGAGCCCGGAGGCGGGGCCGGCGGCAGGGCCGAGAATCATGATCGAGCGGCGAAGCCGCCGTCGGAAACCAGAAGCCCCGCACAGCCATTGGCTGTGCGGGGCTTCTACTGCTTGCAAACCATCCGGCTGATGAACCTCTAGCCATCCCGCGTGGCACTCGCCCGTGACGGACAGTCCGCGCAGGCGGACTTCGTGTCGTCGTTGCGGCGAATTCATTCGCTCTGCCTGCCCGTGGATGCTCGGGTATCCGCCTCTGCGGCGGCTCTTCCGTCTGTCTCCCGCTCCCGCCTCCAACCTTACGGGTGCGCGGGGCAGTCGCCGGCGCCGGGGGCATCGGGGGTGCCGTAGGTGCGCTGCTCCAGGCGCGGGGCGGCGCCCTCCTTGAGCACCATCACGTACAGGTGCGAGAACTCGGGCTCGCACAGGTCGCGCAGCTGCGGCCCGCCCAGCGCGTGCACGATGCGTGGCACCGTGTTGCTGTGCCCCACCACCAGCACCGTCTGCCCCGCATGGCGCCGCACCGCCGCCACCACGTTCTCCACGTGCGGCCCCGCCAGCGCCACGATTTCCGGCGTGAGGTTGTGCACCTGCGCCACGGGCCGCGCCGTGGCCTGCGTGCGCTGCCGCTCCGTCGCGATCACGGCGTCGAATCGCATGCCGGCCAGCGTCTGCGCCAGGGTACGCGCGCGTGCCTCGCCGGCCTCGCTCAGCGGCGGATCGTTGCCCTCCACGGCCGCCTTTTCCGCGTGGCGCACCAGCACGACCACGGTGGAATCCTGCGCGGGGGCCGCGGTGGACGGCGCGGATGCCGGCGGAGCGGCCGGCGCGCAGGCCATCAGCCCGGCGGCGAGCAGCGCGTAGTGGAAGAGTCTGGGCATGGACGGATCCGGGGGAGTGGGGGTGAATGGAAGCCGGAATCTAGCGATTGGGCAGCGTGAGGCCAGACCGCCGGGCGGGATGTGCACGGACGAGGTCCCGGAACGCCGGCCGGCCACCTGCCGGGCCGGGTAGATCCCTCGCGCGTTCCTCGTTCGGAATGACAGTTCTCGGCCGGCGCGGTGGTCCGGCGCGGGTTCGGGGCGGACGCGTTGGCGCCGCGGCCGAATCCTGCATTCGCCGATCCGCAATCCGATCAGCCGGCGGCGGTCCCGCGCGGGAGCATGGTCATCATCGTGCCCGTCATGGTCGCGACGTGGTGCTCACGGCCGTCGCGCACGGCAAACGCATCGGCCGTGCAGACGCTGATCGTCCGTCCCGCGCGCACTACCCGCCCGCGCGCGATGATGCGCTCGCCGCGCGCGGGGGCGAGCAGGTTGACCTTGAACTCGATGCTGAGCACGTCCGCGTCCGCCGGCATGAGCGTGAACGCGGCGTATCCACACGCGCCGTCCAGAATCGCCGACAGCATCCCGGCATGGATGAAGCCGTTCTGCTGCGTCAGGTCGGCGCGGAACGGCAGCTCGATGTCCACCTCGCCCGGCTCCACGCGCGTCAGCACGGCGCCGATGGTCGCCATGGCGGGCTGGCTGGCGAAGCTGGCGCGGACGCGGGGCGCGAAGCCGGGGTCCTGCGGGGTGAGGGGCATCGACTGCGAGGGATTAGGGAATAGGGAATAGGGAATAGCCTGCGACGGAAACTGCGGGTTGCAGGGGATGGGGGACAGGGGACAGCCTGCAACTGCATGAGTCTGAGCCGATTCCACGCATCGCACCAGCGGCGGGGCTTACGCGGGGCAGGGGAATGGTGTATTCGTCATCCACCGAAACCGCTTGTCACCCGATTCGCATAACGATGCCGGCAGATACCGACGCGCTGACCATCCGCCGCGCGACCGCCGTGGACGCAGGACCGCTCTCCGCGCTGGCGCTGCGCTCGTTCATGGAGGCCTTCGCGGCGCAGAACGATCCCGAAAACGTGGCGGTGTACACGTCGCGCGTCTACGGCCCGGCGCAGCAGGCAGCGGAGATTGGTCATCCCGACATCGTCACGATCGTCGGCGAGGTGGACGGGCGGATGGCGGCGTATGCGCAGGTGCGGCGGATTGTGCCCGGCCCGGGCGTGACGGGGCCGGACCCGGTGGAGCTGATGCGCTTCTACGTGGACCAGCCCTGGCACGGGCGCGGCATCGCGCAGCGGATGATGGACGCCGCGCTCGTGACGGCACGCGCGATGGGCGCGCGCACCGTCTGGCTGGCCGTGTGGGAGCACAACCCGCGGGCGATGGCGTTCTACACCAAGCGCGGCTTTCGCGTCGTCGGCGCGCAGGACTTCTGGATGGGCTCCGAGCTCCAGAACGACCTCACGATGATGCGCCCGCTGGACCCGGAGGACGGCGCCGCGGCGTAGGTTCGGCTGGACAGGAATCGGCAGTTGCAGGCTATTCCCTATTCCCTATTCCCTATTCCCTGCAGTTCCCCAATGCCCGACGCGGCCCGCTCCGAACGGCTGG
>DASQZE010000455.1:0-7006 GCA_035638875.1 Longimicrobium sp. | reverse complement strand
TCTACTTCTATCGGTTGATGCTGGGTCGGCTGGACGAACGCACCGGGATGATCTCCGGCTAACGCCGGACTCCCCCGTGGGGGGAGAGTGTCAACCATCATCCCGGGCTGTTTTGTCAACCATCATGCCGGTTGCACACTCTCCGCCCGCTGCACACCCTCCGCCCATTCGCCGAATCGCAGTTCTCCCCCTCTCCCGGACCTCTCCCGGCGCAGTTTGCCGGGGAGAGGGGCCGGGTGCGGACACAAAACGGGCGGACCGCCATCCTCGGCGATCCGCCCGCTTCCGTCATCCACCGTCCCGTCTGCCGCTTCTCCCTCACCTGCTTCGACCTGCCTCGACCCCCTCACCCTGCCCCGGCCGGCGTCCTGCCCGGCCTCGGCGTGGATCAGACCGCGTCGGAGAGCGAGGTGAAGGTGAAGTCGCGCGACTTGATGGGCGGCACCATCACCGACCCGCCGGCGCCGTCCTCCGATGCGTTCACGCGCACAGGCGCACCCATCATGTCGATGTTGTTCAGCATGAACACGGGCGACTCGTTCCAGCGCAGGTTCTTGACCGCGGTGGTGATGCGGCCGTTCTCGATGAGGAACGTGCCGTCGCGGGTAAGGCCCGTGAACAGGATGGTGCGCGGATCCACGGGGCGGATGTACCACAGGCGCGTCACCAGCAGGCCGCGGTCCGTGGAGCGGATCATCTCGTCCATGCTGGCGTTGCCGCCCGTCATTCGGTACGCGCCGGGAAAGCCCGTGGGCTGCGTGTTGTTCCGCGCCGCCCAGAAGCGGTTGTAGATCAGGTTGCGCAGCACGCCGTTCTCCACCCACGTCATGGCGCGGTTGGGCAGCCCCTCGCCCGTGAACGGGTTGCCGGCCGTGCGCGGGTCCGCCGGGTCGCTGGTAATGCTGATGCGCTCGTCCAGGAACTTCTCGCCCAGCTTGTTGCCGCCGCCCTGCTTGCTGAAGAACGAGCGGCCCTCGTCGGCGTTGCGGGCGTTCAGGGCGAACACCATCAGGTTCACCAGGTTGGCCACGGCCGTGGGCTCCAGGATCACCGTCCACTCGCCCGGCTCCACCGCCCGCGGGTTGCGCGACAGTTCCGCCTTGCGGATGGCCGTCTCCGCCAGCGAGCCGAAGTTCATCTTGCTCCAGTCGTTCTCGCCGCCGCCCGCCCAGCCGCTCCCCGTGCCGTCCGCCGTGCGGACGGTGGTGGTAAAGCTCACGCCCGTGCCGCGCGCGTAGGCGAACAGCCCCCGCTTGTTGGCGACGGTGTTGCTCCCCGTGAAGTGGCTCAGGTAGCCCGTGCTCACCAGGTTCTGCCGCATGGCCGGCCCGGCGATCTCCATCACGGCCCGGGCGCGCGCTTCGGGGGTGATCCCCGCCGTGGCCTCGAAGTACGGTTCCGACTGGATGTACTGCTGCTGATCGAGCTCGCCCATGTACTCCGGGTCCTCGGGCACCAGCCGCGCCAGCCGCTCCGACGTCTGCACCATCCCCCGCAGCGACTCGTCGTCAAAGCGGTTGGTGGTGGCCGACGCCGTCTTCTTGCCGAAGGCGCTGGTGATGGTGATGTTCGCGTCGTAGGCGTCGCCCGCGGTGCTCACCTGGTTCTGCGCGAACCGGGTGTTGCCCTGCGTGCCGCTGTTGATGTTGACGCGCGCCTCGTCGGCCGTGGAGAACGCCAGGACCTTCTGGGCCAGCGCCTCGGCGTCGGAGCGCGAGAGGTAACGGTTGTCTGCCATGGGATCAGGCCCTCCGGCCGGTGTTGATGACGTTTACCTGGCGGAAGCGCGCGGCCGGGCAGCCGTGCGACACCGCGTTGCTCTGCGAGGGCTGCCCCTTGCCGTCGTTGAACGAGCCGCCCAGGAAGTAGGTGGACTGGCCGCCGATCATGTCCATCCCGTTCCAGAACTCGGGCGTGCGCATCTGGTACGCCACGTCCTTGAGCGGGCCGGTGATGCGGCCGTTCTTGATCTCCTTGAACACCTGCCCGCCGAACTGGGCGTTGTAGCGCTGCTGGTCGATGCTGAACGAGCCGTCGCCGTCGATGAGGATTCCGTTCTCGATCCCCGACACCAGTTCGTCCACGCTCACGTCGCGCTCGCGGTTGGGGAGCAGGTTCACGTTGGGCATGCGCTGGAACTGCACCACGTCCCAGCTTTCCGCGTAGCTGTTGCCGTGGCTGCGCACGGGCTTGCCCTGCTGGCGGTACCAGTCGGCCAGGTAGGGGGCCTGCTCGCGGGTGGTCTGCAGGTCGTTCAGGATGCCGTCCTTGACGATCAGGTACTCGTCCGGCCGC
Organism: Longimicrobium sp.; assembly: GCA_035638875.1. GTDB lineage: Bacteria > Gemmatimonadota > Gemmatimonadetes > Longimicrobiales > Longimicrobiaceae > Longimicrobium. The sequence continues at coordinate 4,711 of DASQZE010000455.1, read as the reverse complement.
ACGCCCTCGTCGTCCCAGCCGATGCTGGACAAGCCGCCGGGGGTGGAGCGCTCGCCCTGGATCTGCATGAAGTTCTGCCCGTAGCGGAACTTGCCCAGGTAGTCGGCGATGGGGTAGATGAACGAGGTGCCAGCGTAGTTGGCCTCGAACCCCATGATGCGGTCCAGCTCCGTGGGGTGCGCGATGCTCTCGTGGATGGTGAGCCACAGGTGCGACGGCATGAGCACCAGGTCGTAGCGGCCCGGCTCCACCGGCTTGGCCGTGAGCTTCTGCACGGCCTCTTCGCTCCAGCGGGGGGCGTTCTCCACAAGGCGGGCGTCGCGCACGTGCTCGTATCCCAGCCCCATGGGCTGCACGTCCGTGCTCACGCGGGTCTGGAAGTCGCCGCCCGTGGGGTTCACGGCCGTGATGGTCATCCGCGGAAACGAGCGGTACAGCGTCTGCTCGATGTACGACCCGTCGGTGCTGGCGAAGGTCTTGCCCAGCCGCGTGTTGAACATGTTGGACTGCACGAAGCGGGCGCCCTGCACGCCCAGCGCGGCCGCGTTGGCGCGCAGCAGCAGGTCCACCTTCTCCTCGATGGAGACGGTGAACGGGTCGATTTCCAGGGGCGACGTCCACTTGGCGTCGCGCACGGGCTCAACGGGGGCCAGCTCCAGGGGGCGCTGCCGGGCGGCGGCGTTGGCGCGGGCCTGGGCCACGGCCTGCTGCGCCACGCGCACCACCTCTTCGGGGTTCAGGTCGCGGCTGGCGGCAAAGCCCCACGCGCCGTTGGCGATCACCCGCACGCCGAAGCCGTAGGTCTCGGCGTCGTTGAAGAAGGTGATCTGCCGCTCGCGCGTGCCCAGCCCCTGGCTGCGGTTGGCGGCCAGGCGAAAGTCGGCGTAGGTGGCGCCGGCGCCGCGGGCAGCGTCCAGGGCGCGCATGGCCAGCTCGCGGCTCACGACCGCGTCCAGCGGCTCGTGCGGCACAGTCGCCTGGACCAGCCTGGGCAGCACCGCCGAGCCCGCGCCGAGCGCGGCCGTCGCCGCCGCACTCTGCAGGAGGAAGTTTCTGCGCTTCATGGATACTCCGGATGGGGGTTGGGATGGTACCGCGGAAACTAGAACGATCGTTCGTCCGGCGCAACTCCGCGCGGGCGCGGCGGTTGCGTGTGCCGGCGGGGCATGACCACCACTGATTTTCGCATCGCCGTCGTGGGCGCGGGCCCTGCGGGGCTGGCCGCCGCCCTGCGCCTTCATTCCGCCGGCGCGTCCGTCACCGTCTTCGAGGCCGGCGCCGGCGTGGGCGGCCGCACCCGGTCGGACCTGGTGGACGGGTGGCGCATCGACCCGGCCGTGCAGCTGTACAGCAGCGCCTACACCGTGCTGCGCGGCCTGCTGCGCGCGGCCGGGGGCGAGGGGCTGCTGGAGCGCTCGCCCGGGCGCGACGCCCTTTGGCGCAAGGGCCGCGCGCACGAGGTGGTGTACGGCTCGCCCACCAGCATGCTCGCCTCGGGCGCCCTGCCGCTCGCCCTCAAGCTCAAGATGGGGGCGAAGTACCTCCCCTTTCTGCAGCGCCACGGGGCGGAGCTGGATCTCGCCGCCCTCGAGCGGGCCGCGGGGGCCGGGCTGGACGGAGAGTCCATCACGGCGTGGGGCCGGCGCGAGCTGGGCGGCGACTTCGTGGAGCTGCTCGCGGCGCCCCTGCTGGCCACGCTCTACGGCATGTCGCCGGACGAGGCCAGCGCCGGCTTCTACCACGCGCTCGCCCGGCAGGGGCTCAGCCTGGAGGTGCTCGGGATGCGCGGCGGCGCGGACGGCTTTTGCCGCGCGGCGGCGGATGCCCTGGCGGCCGCCGGCACCCCCGTCCGCCTGTCGACGCCCGTCACCGCGGTGGATGCCGCCGCGGACGGGGTGCGCGTGGGCGGCGACGGGTGGGCGGAGGACTTCGCCGCGGCGGTGATGGCGGTGCCCGCGCCGGCGGCTGCCCGGTTTGCTAATTTTTTGACACCGGGAGCCGTAAAAGCGTTGGCTGCGGTGCGCGTGCGGCCGGCTGCGTCGCTCGCGCTGCTTCTGGACCGGCCTGCCGGGGTGAACTGGTTCGGCCTGTCGTTCGCCGCGGGCGAGGCGCGGAACGTGGCGGCGGTTTGTATCGAAGAAAACAAGGTGGCGGGGCTTGTGCCGCCGGGCAAGGGCCTCGCGGTGGTGTTCGCGCAGCCCCACGTGGCGGAGCGCCTGGCGGATGCTTCGGCGGACGAGGCGGCGGCGCTGCTGATGCCGGAGGTGGCGCGCGCGCTGCCCCGTCTGCCCGCCATGGTCGTGCAGTCGCGGCTGTACACGTGGGCGGATGGATGGACGATCTTCGGGCCCGGGAGCCTGGGGCGGCTCCCTGCCCTGCGCGCCGCCGCGTGGGATTCGTCGCCGCGCGCGGTGCTCGCCGGCGACTATCTCTATGCGCCCACGGTGGAGGGTGCCGTCACCTCCGGCCTCGCCGCCGCCGACCGCCTGCTGTCGCGGCTGCGGTAGGCGCGCGGGGCGCGGCGCATCTACCATCGCTGCTCCCCAGCTTGATTTCCTGAGGGAGGGCCGCCCGCACTCGCCCGGTGCGTATCCCCTGGCGCCGACCGAAGGATCTTCTCTCCCGCGCACGGGCTCCGCTCATCCACCGGGACCGTGGCATCCGTCGATCCTCATCCACGATGCGCATCTACCGAGACCATCCATGGATCCCCATCACCGAAACCATCCATCGATCCCATCCATCGATCCCATCCATCGATCCCATCCACGGAGACCATCCAGCAAGCCGCTCCGGACCCGCAATCGAGCCCCCAGCCGGGCGAATGAATTCGCTGCAAAAAGCACACGAAGTCCACCTGCGTGGACTGCCGGCTCCGGCGCGATGGGGAGAGCCGAATTTGGCGATGATCCATGCGCCGTGATGCTGTTCATCGCGGTTTTTTGAGGGAGGCACATCCTTCGCCTTCGCGCCCGGTGGCGGCGAATCACGGATCACACGATCGCGTCTTTTTGGCACCGTGCCGCGACCGGGCTCTGCTCGCGGCAGCAGGGCGGCCGATCCGCCGCGAATCGGGCACCGTGCGGAGGCGAGGCCGCAAACGGACGCGATCGGGTGATGATGTGCATCGGCCGGGATCGCGCCGGTGAGGCGGGATGCCTGCTTCGCAGAAAATTCGGATGCTGGCCCCGCCGTCGCCCGGAGCCCGTGTGGCATCCGTGGATTCCTGGGATCGACGGCATCGGCGGAGGTGGATGGGCCGCGGCGGTTTCGGAAGGGCCGCGTCATCGGCTACGTTGTCGCCCATCATCACGCGAGCGAACGAAGCCGAGCATCCGGCGGATGGGCGGCATTCAACCGAACGACATCGGCCGATGGACTTTCCCGAGCTGTTCGAACCCGACCTGTGGTGCCCGCTGGGCAACCACGAGCGCCGCGACCTGCTGGCCAGCGCGCTGCTGGACGCGCTGCGCGGCGAGCCCGGCGTGCAGGACACGCGCATCGAGGCCGGTACCGTGGAGCGGCCGTACGACTACACGGCCGTCGTGGAGACGGACGTCGGCAACCTCAAGACGCCGCTCTGGTCGCACGCGCGCGCGCAGATCTTCTGCGATCCGTCCATCCACGCCGCCAACCGCCGCCAGCTCGCGCCCGGGCTGGACCTGCAGCGCGCCATCGAACGGCTGCGGTCGCGGCTGAACGTCCGCTTTACCCTGGAGACGCGCGGCTTGGCGCTCACGCTGCACCCGGAAGCCGGCGTGGAGCGGACGTGGACGGCGGAGCGCGCGCGCTTCCGCGACCGCACGGCCGTCACGCGCGAGGACGTGATCGCCAAGGCCGGCGACGTGGACCTGCGCGACCTGCTGGCCCACTTCTACAACGGCCCGTCGCTACGCGTGGAAGCGGAGGACGGCACCGCGTTCCTCCTTCCCGCCGCGTCGGAGGAAGAAGGGCGCCTGGTGACGCTCTGCCTGGCCTGCCACAAGTGGACCGAAGGCGCGCAGAGCCAGTGCACGTCGTGCGACGGGCCCGTGGAAGCCGTGCTCGCCGCACGCCCCGCCCGGCGCTGACGTCAGCGGACCGGCTCGACGCTGAGATCAGCGGACCGGCCCCGGATGGATTTCGGTGGATGCGGGACCGGCGCGCCGCAGCTCCGCGCCCACGAGGATGGACCACACCGCCTGCGCGAGGACGACGGCGCCGAATCCGTGCACGTCCAGCGTCAGCCGGCCGGAGAAGAGGAGGAGCAGCGTCCCCGCGGCGACTGCGCACCCCAGGATGCCCGCCGCGCGCCGCATGGAACGTGTGCGGACGATCTCCACGGACCACAGGCCGATGGCCACGGACGACGCGGCGACGAGCACCTTTGCGTACGCCTGGTTGGACGCGGAGTTGTACTGCAGCACGGCGGCCGCCGCGGCGCGCGCCTCGTCCTGCGACGCGGCCACCCGCGCGATGAGGTCCGAGGCAAGGAACCCGCTCGCGGCGGTGGCGAGCAGCGTGGCGACGGCGGCCAGGCCGTAGAAGGCCAGCGCCAGCTCGGAGAGCGGGCCCGCCGCGGACAGGCGGCGCGTCAGCACCCATCCCCCGTAGAACGAGATGGGCGCGGAGAAGATCGCCAGCGCGTGCACGGCCAGCGCCAGCGCCGCGTGCCCGCCGCCCGTGGGGTGGAACGCCATCGTGACCAGCCCCATCACCGCCCCGGCCATCA
>DASQZE010000454.1:0-4060 GCA_035638875.1 Longimicrobium sp. | reverse complement strand
CCTTCCGCCGCCGCGCGGCCGTCTCGGCGTACGTCTCGCGCTTGCTGCCTCCGCGCTTTCTGGGCGCCTTGGCCGGTGCCGCCGGAGCGGGCGCCTCGGGGGCCGCCACGCCGCTGATCTCGTCCTCGGGCGCGCGGGTGCGCGTGCGGCGCGTCGCCGTCTCCGCGGGCGTGTCCCCGTCCGTGCCGCCGCCCTTGCCTCGTGTGGTCGCCATCGTGTTTCCGTCGATCCGATCCAGAAAAGAAAAAAAGGTCAGGCGGACGATCCGCCCTCATCCTCTTCGCGCCGCAGCACCAGGATGCCCAGCGGCGGCAGCGTGAGCGGCAGCGACTGCTCGCGCGAGTGCGCGGCCAGCGGCACCGTCTGCACCACGCCGCCGTTGCCCATGTTGCTGCCCCCGTAGCACTCCGCGTCGCTGTTCAGCACCTCGCGCCAGCGCCCCGCGTGCGGCACGCCCACGTGGTACGCCATCCGCGGCATGGGGGTGAAGTTGCAGACGAACAGCAGCTCATCCGTCCCATCCGCCCCGCGGCGCAGGTACGAGAGCACGCTCTGCTCCACGTCGTGAAAGTCGATCCACTCGAAGCCCTCGTGGCCGAAGTCCGCCTCCCAGAACGCCCCGTGCTCCCGGTACAGCGCGTTCAGGTCGCGCATCCACCGCTGCATCCCCGCGTGAAGGGGGTCCTCCAGCAGGTGCCAGTCCAGCGAGCGGCCTTCGCTCCACTCCTGCCACTGCCCCAGCTCGATGCCCATGAAGAGCAGCTTCTTGCCGGGGTGCGACCACATGGCGCCCAGGGCCAGCCGCAGGTTGGCGGCCTTTTGCCACGCGTCGCCGGGCATCTTGTTGATGAGCGACCCCTTGCCGTGCACCACCTCGTCGTGGCTGAGCGGCAGCACGAACTTTTCGCTGAAGGCGTACATCAGCGAAAAGGTGAGCAGGTTGAAGTGGTACTTGCGATGGATGGACTGCTCCTGCATGAAGCGCAGAAAGTCGTTCATCCACCCCATGTTCCACTTCAGGTGAAAGCCCAGGCCGCCCAGGTGCGAGGGCTGCGTGACGCCGGGCCACGCCGTGCTCTCCTCCGCGATCATCAGCGCGCCCGGGCAGCGGTCGCGCACCGTGGCGTTGAGCTGCTGCAGGAACTCGATGGCCTCCAGGTTCTCGCGCCCGCCGTAGCGGTTGGGCACCCACTGCCCCGCCTGCCGCGAGTAGTCCAGGTAGAGCATGGAGGCGACCGCATCCACCCGCAGGCCGTCGAGGTGGTACTCCTCCAGCCAGAACAGCGCGTTGCTGACCAGAAAGTTGCGCACCTCGTTGCGGCCGAAGTTGAAGACGAGCGTGCCCCAGTCGGGGTGCTCGCCCTGGCGCGGGTCCGCGTGCTCGTACAGCGCCGTGCCGTCAAAGCGGCGCAAGGCGAAGGCGTCCTTGGGAAAGTGGGCCGGCACCCAGTCCAGCAGCACCCCGATCCCCCGCTGGTGCAGGTGGTCCACGAACCAGCGAAAGTCGTCCGGCGTGCCGAAGCGGGCCGTGGGCGCGTAGTAGCCCGTGACCTGGTATCCCCACGACGGGTCGTAGGGATGCTCCATCACCGGCAGCAGTTCCACGTGCGTGAACCCCATCTCCGTCACGTAGTCCGCCAGCTGCGCGGCGGATTCGCGATAGGTGAGCGGCCGGTCGGCGCCGTCCTCGTCCACCGCGCGCCGCCACGAGCCCAGGTGCACCTCGTACACCGTCATGGGCACCGCGCAAAAGTCCTTTTCGCGCCGCTCCTCCATCCACTCCGTGTCGCGCCACGCGTACTTCGTGAGATCCGCCACCCTGGACGCCGTGTTCGGCCGCAGCTCGGCCGCGAACGCCATTGGGTCCGCCTTGAGGAACGTCGCGCCCTCGCGGGGAAGGACCTCGTACTTGTAGGCGGTGCCGTCCGGCAGGCCGGGGATGAAGATCTCCCACACTCCCTGCGCCGGGTGCATGCGCATGGGGTAGCGCCGCCCGTCCCACCGGTTGAAGTCGCCGACGACGGACACGCGCCGCGCACCCGGCGCCCACACCCCGAAGCGCACGCCCTGCACGCCGTCGATCTCCGTGGGGCGCGCGCCCAGCACCTCCCACAGGCGGTTGTGGGTGCCCTCGCCCATCAGGTACAGGTCGAAGTCGCTGATGGCCGGCTCGAACCCGTACGGGTCCGCCGCCAGCACGGGTTCGTCCTCCCCCGACCCGCAGATGCGCAGCCGGTACGAGAACGTGCCCGTGCCGCGGGGAAGGAGGGCCTCGAAGAATCCGTCCGGGTGCGCCTGCTCCATGGGGGCCACGTCGCGCCCGTCCGCGTCGGTGACCCATACGCGCTCGGCGCCGGGGAGCAGCGCGCGCACCACCAGCCGCAGCTCGCCGCCGATGGAAACGGTGTGCATTCCGAGCACGCGGAACGGGTCCGGGTGCTCGGCGGTCACGATTTGCTGCAGGTCGATCAGGAGTGTCGCGGAAGCCATCGCCTGCCCGGATGAGTTTGATCGCTGGAATGCATCCCGGCGGCCTGCCGCCAATCCCGTGCCGCGAGGGGCGCAACGCCGGCTGTCTCGGATGCGGGGACATACGGATGCCGGGTCCGCGCGGGCCCCTCACCCCCCGGCCCCTCTCCCGTACACCGCCTGTCGGCACCCTCGGTTGCCTGCCCCGTACGGGGGGGAGACCTTCCGTCGCGGCGGACGGCCCGTCGGCGGGCGAGCGCCCCCCTCCCCGACCCTCCCCCGCAAACGGGGCGGGGGAGGGAGAACGGACTCCGCCCCCGTGCGCAGGAATCCGCCTGTGAACAACCCCTCCCCCGAAGTTGGGGGAGGGGTCGCCGGCCGTTGCGAGGAACGAGCAAAAAGGCCGCGGGGCTCCCCGTCGCGCAGCGACGCTCCCGGCGCCCCCGCCCGTCCCCGCCCACGACCCGCCCATGACCCGCCGTTCTCCCCCTTTCCACGAGGAACGAGGGGGGAGGAGGCGGGGGGGGCGGGGCCAGCTGGGGCCCTTTACCGCGCGTCCCCCATCCAGTACCGCGGCCCCGCCCCGCGCGCGTTCGCCCGGTCTCCCGGATTGGCGAGCCGGCAGCGGTCCAGCGAAAGGCATCCGCATCCGATGCACTCCGACAGCCCCGTCCGGAGCCGCTCCAGCTCCGCGATGCGCTGGTCGATCCGCCGCGACCACCCGGCGGAGAGCGACGCCCAGTCCTCCCGCGTCGGCACGCGGTTCTCAGGGAGCTTCGCGAGCTCCGCCGCCACCTCCTCCAGCGACAGCCCCACCTTCTGCGCGAACACGATGAACGCCACGCGCCGCACCGTCGCCCGCGAATATCGCCGGTGGCCGGCCGTGTTGCGCTCGGACTGGATCAGCCCGCGCTCCTCGTAGAACCGCAGCGCCGACGTGGCCACGCCGCTGCGCTGCGCCAACTCGCCGATGGTCAGCGGCGCGGGACGAAAGCCGGAGGTTGGATGCGTTTCGCTCATGCGGGGAACAGTACGCACCCGCAGCCTCGGCTTCAAGTGCGCTTGAAGCCGCATCGTACCTTCCTCGCCACGTGGCCGAGACGCGCATCCACCCGTCCATTCCGCGACTAGCCAGTAGCTAGCGAGCCCTGAGCCACCCCCGATTTCCGCTGATCCCGCGGATTCTTTGCGTCGTTGGTGCCGTTCATCTCCCTCCCCCACGCCGTTTGTGGGGGAGCGTCGGGGAGGGGGGCGCGCCGCCCTGGCCGAGTCCATTCATCACCGCACGATCAGCCGATACCGTCCAGCCGCCCCGCCGCCGCGCGATCCATCATCCACACGACCTCCCCGTCCGCCGGCCGCACGAGTTGCGCGGGAAGGCGGAAGGGGTCGATGGGCCCGCGCATCACCCTCCACACGACCTCCGCCTTGGAGGGGCCGATGACGATCATCTCCACCCGCGCGGCGCCGTTCAGCACGGGCAGCGTGAGGGTGATGCGTGGCTCGCCGTCGGGAAGGTGGAGGTTGGTGGTGACGGTGCGGTCGTGCTCGCGCAACGGCTCCGTAAACGGGAACAGCGACGCCACGTGCG
>DASQZE010000453.1:0-3187 GCA_035638875.1 Longimicrobium sp. | reverse complement strand
CCACGTCCTGCGCCACGGAAGCACCCTGCACGGCGCGCAGAGCCTGCAGCCGGAGCGCCGCCGCGAACCGCTCACGTACTACCTGCAGCACGGGCCGCTGGGGCAGATCATCTTCGCCTCGGTTCTGCGCGAGGGGGAGCGGCGGGTGGCCGTGGTGGGGCTGGGGACGGGAACGACGGCGGCGTACATCAACGAGGGGGAGGAGTGGACGTTCTACGAGATCGATCCGGGGATCGAGCGAATTGCGCGTGACACGGCGTACTTTACGTACATGGCGGATGCGCCCGTGCGGCCGCGCGTGGTGCTGGGCGATGCTCGGCTGCAGCTGGCGCGCGACTCGGCGCAGAAATACGACCTGATCCTGCTGGATGCGTTCAGCAGCGACGCCATCCCCGTGCACCTGATCACGCGCGAAGCGCTGGACACCTACCTGTCGCGGCTGGCGCCGGGCGGGATCGTGGCGTTCCACGTGAGCAACCGGTACCTGGACCTGGAGCCGGTGGTCGCCGCGCTGGCAAAGGACCGCCGGCTGGCGGCGCGGGCGGGGCAGGGGCCGCGGGGGATGCGCGACACGTACGAGAGCAACTCCACCTGGATCGCCCTCGCCCGCAACGAGGCGGACCTGGGCCCCCTGACGGCGGACGTCCGGTGGTGGGTGCCCCGGCTGCGGAAGGACGTGGACGTGTGGACGGACGACTACTCCAGCCTGCTGACGGTATTCGAGTGGGATTGATGAGGTAGGCGCTCCGGCGGCTTCGGCCTCGGCCGGAACGGCGGCTTCGGCGGCTTCGGCCGGCCCGCACAGGTTTGGACGATTGCGACCTCCCCCGGCTCGGCTGGGGGAGGTCGTTTGCGTCCCCCACCCCCGGGCCCCCTCCCCGGCCCCTTCCCCCGGCAAAACTGCCGCCGGGAGAGGGGGAGAAGGTAGGTTGGGAGGAATGCGGCGGGGTCGATTCGGAGGACAGAGCGAATGAATTCGCCGCAACGACTACACGAAGTCCGCCTGCGCGGACTGGTCCGTCGCGGGTGAGTGCCACGCGGGTGGGGCGGACTGTCATCGGCAGCCGTGCGTTGAACGATGCTCCGCAATCCGGCTGAGACTCCGCCCGTACCCAACCCTCCCCCAGGGGTTTTTTTGGGGGGAGGGTGGGCCAGGTTTACGAGCCCGGGTGGGGGCGCTCTCGGGCTCCGCAGTGTGCATGATCGGCCGTCTTCGCCGCCGTCCTCGCCGCGCCTTCCCCGTACTACTAAAGATATATCTTGACCTTTCGATACATCGCGAGTTATATCTTACGATAGATCGTATGTGGGGCGGCTCACCTGTGGAGAGCGAGGCGGCCATGTGGGGAAAGTACGAGAAGATGGGGGAGCACCTGGAGAAGCACGGCTGCGGGCCGTGGGAGTGCGGGCCGCGGGGACGGCGCGGACCGGGCGGCGCCGGGGGGCCGTGGGACTGGTTCGGCGGCGGAGGGCCGGGCGGGCCCGGCGGACCGTGGCAGGGCGGGGGACCGGGGCGCGCGCGGATGTTCGGGCACGGCGACCTGAAGTTCGTGGTGCTCAGCCTGCTCGCCGAAAAGCCGCGCCACGGCTACGAGATCATCCGTGACCTGGAGGCCCGCTTCGGCGGCGCGTACTCGCCCAGCCCGGGCACCGTGTATCCCACGCTGTCGCTGCTGGAAGACCTGGGCTACGCCCGCGCCGTGGCCGAGGACGGCAGCACGCGCAAGGTCTTCGAGATCACGGACGAGGGACGTACGTACCTGGAGGAGAACCGGCCGCTGGTGGACGAGATCTTCGGCCGGGTGGACGAGTTCGGCTCGTTCATGTTCGGCTCGGTGATGTCGGTGCTGGGCAGCGCGTTCGCCGGGCTGGGGCGCGCCACCTTTCGCGCCGCCATGCGCCACCAGGGCGACGAGGAGTGGGTCAAGCGTGCCCGCGAGGTGATGGAGCGCGCCGCCCGCGACATCGAGGGCCTGAACTGACGATGGACGCCGACGACGAAGATCCCGATTCCGCCCGGCCCGCGCATCCGGTGTTCTACGGCTTCTGGCCGCGCTTCACGGTGGATGACGACGCGGGCGAGGCCACGGATGCCGGGCCGGCTCCGGGCACGGGGGACTAAAGGAATGTTTTCACACAGAGGAACAGGGCAACAGGGAACGGAACTGCTGGATTGGTCCTTCCTCTGTTCCTCTGTTCCTCTGTGTGAGACATCTTTCATCCTTTCATCTTTTTCATCGGTGGATTGCTGTGCGGTGCGGGTCCGGAATATCTTCTATTCCCTGGCCGCATCCGAAACGCTACCCGCTCCGCGAGCCGCGCATGCCCCGAATCGATCCGCTGGACCCCGCCGACATGCCGCCCGGTGCGGCGGCCGCGCACGAGGCGCACCTGTCCGTGGGGCGCAGCACCAACATGAAGCGCACGCTGCTTCGCTCCATCCCCGCGTTCGACGCGCTGATGATGTGGTATCCCCTGCGCGACACGGTCAAGCCGTTGCTGGGCGACCGGCTCACGACGCTGTTCGCGCACACGGTGAGCTCCGAGACGGACTGCCTGATCTGCTCCACCTTCTTTCGCCGCATCCTCATCGACGCGGGCGAGAACCCGGACGAGCTGCAGATGGACGAGCGCGATGCGGCCGTGGTGGCGTTCGGGCGGGCGCTGGCCGTGACGCCGCACCGCATGCCGGACGCCGTCTACGACCGCGTGGCCGCCCACTTCGGCGACGAGCAGATGGTTGCGCTCGTCGCGTTCGGCGCGCTGATGGTGGCGACCAACGTGGTGAACAACGCGCTGGGCGTGCCCCTGGACGACTACCTGCAGCCGTACCGCCGGCAGCCCGTGTCTGCGGGGTCTGATTCCACGGCGTCCGATTCCACGGCGTTCGCGGCGGCGGCGGAAAGGATCGGCGCCCATGGCTGAGTTCTTGGGACGCGTGGCCTTCGTGACGGGGGCGGCGCACGGGCAGGGGCGCGCGACGGCGCTGGCGCTCGCTAAGGCCGGCGCATCCATCGCGGCGTACGACGTGGCGCGGGCACTGGAGTACCCCGGCTACGGGATGGGCACGTCCGCGGACCTGGAGTCGCTCGCGGCGGAATGCGAGGCCGTGGGCGCGGCGTGCGCGGTGTTCGCGGGCGACGTGCGCGACGACGACGCCGTCACCCGCGCCGTGGACGCGGCCGTG
>DASQZE010000452.1:0-9180 GCA_035638875.1 Longimicrobium sp. | reverse complement strand
AACAACAAGATCAAGGTGATCAAGCGGCAGGCGTACGGCTTCCGCGACGACGCCTACTTCATCCTGAAGATCAAAGGCGCCTTCCAGGGCACTCTGCAACAAAATCAGCGATGAACCTCTTTTCTTTCGTGTGGCAGATGCGGACCGGCTTGTCCGGCCTGTACGTCCCGCGTACGTTTGTACACGGACCGCCTCCTCCCCGCGGCCCGCCCGCAGTTCCCCTCGCTCAGCTCGAACGATGGACCCGCATTCCCCCGCCGCCACCGCTCCGCCCATTGCCATGCCCGTGCAGGGTGGCGAGGAAGCACTGCGCGCCACGCTTGCCGCCGCCCTGGAGGCGCTGGAGGCCGAGCGCGACGCCCGCCGGCGCACCGAGGACGCGCTGCTGCAGCGCGAGCGCACGCTGGACGAGGTGGAGGCGCTGGCGGGGCTGGGGACGTGGGAATGGCACGTGCCGTCGGACACCATCCGCTGGTCGCCCGAGCAGCGCCGCATCCACGGGGTAGACGATGCGGAAACGCAGACCTTCGCCCAGTTCCTGGAGCGCGTGCACCCGGACGACCGCGCGCGCGTGGAGGAGGAGTGCGACCGGCTCACGGCCACGGGCATCCCCTTTTCCTTTCCCTACCGCGTGGTGCGGCCGGACGGCTCCGCGCGCGAGATGCACGCGCAGGGCAAGCTGCTTCCCGACCCCGCCGGCACCGGCCCGCGCATGGTGGGCATCTCGCGCGACGTCACGGAGCGCCGCGCGGCCGACCGCGCCCTGCGCGCCAGCGAGGCCCGCTTTCGCGACCTGTTCGAGCAGTTTCCCTACTCCGTAAAGGTGTACGCCCGCGACGGCACCGTGGTGCGGGTGAACGCGGCGTACGAGCGCCTGTGGGGGCTCACGCTGGAGCAGGTGCGGCGCTACAACCCCCTGCGCGACGTGGAGCAGCCGGAGACCAGCGCCCTGGTCCGCCGCGCCTTCGCGGGGGAAACGGTCATCCTCCCGGCCATCCTTTTTCACCCCGCCGACATCGTGGAAGGGGCCGTCGCGCCCTCGGAGCTGGAGTGGCCGCGCTGGGTGCAGGCCTCGTACTTCCCCATCCGCGGAACGGACGGCGAAGTGGAGGAGGTGGTGACGGTGCACCACGACGTCACCGACCAGCGCGCGGCCGAGGCGGCCATGCGGGCGTCGGAGGAAAGCTACCGCACCATCTTCGAGGCCTCGGGCGACGCCATCTTCGTCACCGATCCCGCCACGGGACGGGTGGTGGATGCCAATCCGCGCGCCTGCGCCCTGGCGGATTCCACCCTGGACGAGCTGCGCAGCGACGCCGCGGCGGTCATCTGGAACGGGCCGGAGCCGTACACGGCCCAGGTGGCGCAGGAGCAGATGATCCGCGCCATGCAGGGCGAGGAGCAGCGCTTCGAGTGGATGTCCGTCCATCCCCGCACGGGCGCGCCCATCTGGGGCGAGGTGAGCCTGCAGCCCGTGCGGCTGGCGGGACAGGCGCGCGTGCTGGCGCTCGTCCGCGACATCGGCGAGCGCAAGGCGGCTGAGGAGGCCCTGCGCCGCGCCAACGAGGAATTGGAGCGGCGCGTCACGGAGCGCACGGCCGAGCTGGCCGAGGCCAACGAGGCGCTGGAGGAGGAGGTCGCCGAGCACGAGGCCGCACAGGAGGCGCTGCTGGAGCGCACGCAGGAGCTGGAGGGCGTCTTCCAGGCCCTTCCCGACCTGTACTTTCGCGTGGAGCCGGACGGCACCATCACCGACCACCGTGCCGGCCGCGCCGCCGCCCTGCACTCGCCGCCGCGCGAGCTGCGGGGACTGCGGATGCAGGAGCTGCTGCCGGACGACGCGGCCCCGCGCCTGGTGGAGGCGCTGGCGCAGGCCGCGCGCACGGGCGAGCTGGCCACGGTGGAGTACCGCCGCGACACGGGCGCGCCGCACGAATACGAGGCGAGGGTCGTCCCGCTGGCGGACGGCAGCCTGATCTCCGTGGTCCGCGACATCACGGAGCGCAAGGCGGCCGAGCGCGAGCTGGAGCGGGCTCGCCGCGAGGCCGAGCAGGTGGCCGAGACGCTGCGCCAGCAGGCCCTCGTCTTCGAGACGCTGGCCGAGGCCGTCGTCATCACCGACGGCGAAGGCAAGGTGCGCGACTGGAACCCGGCCGCGGAGCGGATGTTCGGCTACCACCACCCCGCCGCCGTGGGGCGCGTGGGGGGCGTGGTCGCCCTTCCCGGGCGCGAGCCGGGGATCGCCGCGGAAATCATGGCCGCCGTGGAGCGGGAGGGGAGCTGGTCAGGGGAGATGCCCTTCGTCCGCGCGGACGGGAGCGCGGGCGTGGCCGACGCCGTCGTGGTGCCGCAGCTGGATGCCGGTGGGCGCCGGCTGGCCCTCATCAGCGCCTACCGCGACGTCACGGCCCGCAAGGAGGCGGAGGCCGAAGTCGTGCGGCAGAAGGCGTTCTTCGAGGAGATCATCGCCTCGCTGGAAAGCGGCGTGGCCGTGTTCGACCCGGAGCTGCGCTACACCTACGCCAGCCCCAACTCCATCCGCGACCCGGAAGTGCGCGCCTGGGCCATGGGCAAGACCGTGGCGGAGTACGGCGCGCGAAAGGAGCTCTCCGACGAGGTCACGGCCCGGCGCCAGGACGGGCTGGAGCGCGCCCTGCGCACCCGGCAGACCACGGAGTTCGAGGACACCATCCGCGGCCCGGACGGCGGCCAGCGCCACCTCATCCGCCGCTCCCTCCCCGTGCTGGACGAGCGTGGCCAGGTACAGCGCATCATCGGCTACAGCGTGGACATCACGGAGCGGGTGCGGATGGCGGAGGTGCTGCGCGAGAGCGAGGAGCACTTCCGCGCCCTGATCGAGAACGCGCACGACATCACCTGCATTCTGGACGCGCGGGGGATGATGACGTACCAGAGCCCGTCGCTGGTCCGCCTGCTGGGATGGGAGCCGGAGGAGCTCATCGGCCGCCCCGTGGGGGAGTACATCCACCCCGACGACGCGGAGCGGGTGGATGCGTCCATGGACGCCATCCTCGCCCATCCGGGGAGCAGCCAGGTCATGGAGTACCGCTTTCGCCACAGGAACGGCGAGTGGCGGATGCTGGAGGCCATCGGCCGCACCCTCCACCCCGGCACGGCGGCGGGCGGGCTCGTCGCCAACATCCGCGACGTCACGGAGCGGCAGCTGGCCGAACAGGCCCTGCAGGAGCGCGAGGAGCACTTCCGCCGGTTGATCGAGAACGCGCACGACATCACCTGCATCCTGGACCCGCTGGGGGCCATGAAGTACCAGAGCCCGTCGTTCCATCGCCTGCTGGGATGGGACCGGGACGAGATGGCGGGGCGCAGCGCGTGGGAGTTCATCCACCCCGACGACCTGCCGCGGGTGGTGGAGAGCACGTCCGCCATCCTGGCCGAGCCCGGCACCAGCCGCACGGTGGAGTACCGCTTTCGCCACCGGGACGGGGAGTGGAGAACGGTGGAGGCCATCGGCCGCACGCTGTCGCCGGACTCGGCGGAGGGCGGGCTCGTCGCAAACATCCGCGACGTGACGGAGCGCCAGCTGGCGGAGCAGGCGCTGCAGGAGCGCGAGGAGCACTTTCGCCGTCTGATCGAGAACGCGCACGACATCACCTGCATCCTGGGCCCGGACGGCACCATGTCGTACATGAGCCCGTCCGTGCAGCGCGTGCTGGGCTACGCGCCCGAGGCGCTGGAGGGGCGCAACTCGTTCGGGATGATGCACCCCGACGACGTGCCGGGCGTAGTGCAGGCCATCCTGGCCGTGATGGGGGAGCCCGGCAGCACCGGCTTTGCGGAGTACCGCTTTCTGCACGCGGACGGCTCGTGGCGGCACCTGGAGGCCGTAGGGCGGATGGTGGTGGACGGCGACCCGGAATCCGGCTTCGTCTCCAACATCCGCGACGTCACGGAGCGCAAGCACGCCGAAGAGGCGCTGCGCGAGGCCACCCTGGCGGCGGAACGGGCGCGGTCCGAGGCCGAGCGCGCCAACCTGGCCAAGAGCGAGTTCCTGTCGCGCATGAGCCACGAGCTGCGCACGCCCATGAACTCCATCCTGGGCTTCGGGCAGGTGCTGGCGCGCGCGGAGCCGCGGGCGGACCAGCAGAAGCACGTGCAGCACATCCTGAAGGCCGGCCGGCACCTTCTGCGGCTGATCAACGAGGTGCTGGAGATCGCGCGCATCGAGGCGGGGCGGCAGAGCTTCTCCCTCGAACCCGTCCACGTGGGCACGGTGATGCAGGAGGCCGTCGGCATCGTGCGCCCCCTGGCGGAGCAGAGCGGCATCGAGGTGCAGGAAGGGGAAAGCACGGGGCGCGACGGCTACGTGCGCGCCGACCGGCAGCGCCTTACGCAGGTGCTGCTGAACCTCCTTTCCAACGCCGTGAAGTACAACCGGCCGGAGGGACACGTGCGCCTGACCTGCGAAACGGAGCCCGCGGGACCCGACGGCGCGGCGCGGGTGTGGCTGCGGGTGGTGGATTCCGGCCGCGGCATCGAGGAGTCGCGCCTGTACCAGCTCTTTACCCCGTTCGCGCGGCTGGGCGCGGAGCAGACGGAGGTGGAGGGGACGGGGCTGGGGCTGGCGCTCTCCCTGCGCCTGGCCGAGGCCATGGGCGGCACGCTGGAGCTGGAGCGCACGGGGCCGGAGGGGAGCGTGTTCCGCCTGGGACTCATGGCCGCGACGGACCCCGTGCGCCGCGCGGAAGACGCGGGGATCCCGGCCCCCGCGGACGAGGCGGAGCACGGCGCGGCCACGCTGCTGTACGTGGAAGACAACCTGGCCAACCTGAGCCTGGTGGAAACCTTTCTGCAGCTGCGGCCGGGGTGGAAGCTCGTTCCCGCGCTGCAGGGGCGCTTCGGGGTGGAGCTGGCGCGCGAGCACCGGCCGGACCTGGTGCTGCTGGACCTGCACCTGCCCGACATCCCCGGCGAAGAGGTGCTGCGCCGCCTGCGCGCCGACGCGCGGACGGCCGGCATCCCCGTCATCGTGATCAGCGCCGACGCCACGCGCGACTCGCTGGACCGGCTGCGTAGTGCCGGGGCGGACGCGTATCTCACCAAGCCGCTGGACCTGGACGAATTCCTGGCCACGCTGGAGGCCCACCTTCCCGCCCCTCCGGACCTGCGATGACGGACGCGGTGCTCGGCTGTACGCTGCTGCTGGTGGACGACGAAGAAGCGAACCTGGACCTGCTGGAAGTGCTGCTGGAGGGGGAGGGATACGACCGGATCGTCCGCACCTCCGACGCCCGGCAGGCCATCCCCCTGTGGGAGGAGCACGCGCCGGACCTGGTGCTGCTGGACCTGCACATGCCCTGGCGCGACGGCTTCGCCGTGCTGGCCGACATCCGCGCGCGCACGCCGGCGGACGACTTTCGCCCCGTGCTGGTGCTGACGGCGGACGCCACGCCCGAGGCCAAGGAGCGCGCTCTCTCGTCGGGGGCCAAGGACTTCCTGAACAAGCCGATCGACGCCACGGAGGCGCTGCTGCGCGTGCACAACCTGCTGGAGACGCGGGTGCTGTACACGCAGCAGCGGCAGGCGCGGCAGGCGGCGGAGCTGCTGGCGGAGGCCAGCCGCGTGCTGAACGCCTCGCTGGACGCCGCGACGGCCGTGGCGCAGCTGGCGCGGCTCGTGGTCCCGCGGCTGGCGGAGTGCTGTGTGGTGGACCTGCTGGACGCGGGCGGCGCCGTGCGCGCGGCGGCCACGCACGCGGACCCGGAGCAGGAGCCGCGGCTGCGCGAGGTGACGCCGGGCGCCGACGCGCGCGGGGAATCGGCGCGGACGGCGGACTCGGCGGAGCTGCCGGCGCTCTTGGGACTGTGCCCGGCGGCCGCGGCGCTCGTGGTCCCCCTGCACGCGGCGGGGCGCGCCGTGGGGCGGCTGGTGCTGGGGCGCACGCGGCCGGGCGCCGGGTTCGGGGCGCAGGAGGTGGCGCTGGCGGAGGAGCTGGGGCGGCGCGCGGCCATGGCGGTGGAGAACGCGCGGCTCTTCGGCGAGGCGCGCGCGGCCACGGAGGCGCGGCAGCACACGCTGGCCGTGGTCGCGCACGACCTGCGCAACCCGCTCACGGCCATCCGCATGGAGGCGGAGATGATCGGCTCCATGTTAGGCCCCACGGCGGGCGCCTATGAGCGCGACGGGCTGGAGCGCATCGCGGGGATGACGGGGCGGATGGACGGGCTGATCCAGGACCTGCTGGAGGTGTCGCGGATGGAGCGCGGCTCGCTCTCGCTGGAGGCCATGCCCCACGACCCCGCCGCACTGCTGCGCGAGGCGGCCGGCGCGCTGGCGCCCCTGGCCACGGTGCACGGGCTGTCGCTGGAGGTGCGGGCGGCGGATGGATTGCCGGCCGTGCACGCGGACGGCGCGCGGGTGGTGCAGGTCGTCTCGAACCTCGTGGGCAACGCCGTCAAGTTCACCCCGCGCGGCGGGGCCGTGACGCTGGCGTGCGACGCCGGCGAGGGCGAGGTGCGCTTTTCGGTGGCGGATACGGGGCCGGGGATCCCGCCGGAGCAGGTGCCGCACATCTTCGGCGCGTTCTGGCAGGCGCGGCACGCGGACCGGCGCGGCCTGGGATTGGGCCTTTCCATCGCCCGCGGGCTGGTGGAGGCGCACGGCGGGCGCATCTGGGTGGAAAGCGAGCCCGGCCGCGGCTCCGTCTTCGTGTTTACGCTCCCCCTGGCGGACGACCCGCGCGCCGTGGAGGCCGCCGAGCAGTCGCGCAGCTGGATCTCGGCGCTGGCCGCCGGGTGACCGTCATCTCCCCCTTTCGCGATCGCATTCCATGAGCCGGATTCTTGTCGTCGAAGACAGCCTCGACATTGCCGAAGGCTTGCAGCGCAGCCTGGAGTACGACGGGTACGAGGTGTCGCTGGCCACCAAGGCGGCGCACGCGCTGGCCGTGGCCACCAGCGACCATCCCGCGCTCATCGTGCTGGATCTCGGCCTCCCGGACCGTGACGGCTACACGGTGCTGGAGGAGCTGCGCGGGCGCGGCGTGCAGACGCCCGTGCTCATCCTGTCCGCCCGGCGCGACGAGGCGGACAAGCTGCAGGGGTTTCGCCTGGGCGCCGACGACTACGTGACCAAGCCGTTCAGCATCCTGGAATTGATGGCGCGCATCAGCGCTCTCCTCCGCCGCGCAGCCCCGGCCGCTCCTGCGACGGCCGCCGCGGAGGCCGCGCCGCGCCCGGGCCCCATCCCCGACGAGGCGCTGCGCGAGCGCTACGGGCTTACGGCGCGGCAGACGGAGGTCGCGCGGCTCATCGGCGAGGGGTGCAGCAACGCGGAGATCGCCACGCGGCTGGAGATGAGCTACTACACGGCCCGCAACCACACGGAGCAGGTGCTGGCCAAGCTGGGCGTCTCGTCCCGCGCCGCCGTCGGGGCGCTGCTGTTCGGGCAGGGGTAGGGCGGCCGATGGAGATCGTGGGGGCGTTCGAGCGCGTGTACACCGTCAACGACTACTACGACGGGCCGCGGTCCGGATTCGCGGACTGCGGCGGCGTTCCGCACGCGTACCGCTCCCTGTGGCGCCACGACCTGGACGACTGGGATCCGGACGACCGCTTTCTGCTGGCGCCCGTGACGCCGGAGGTGCTGGCGATCGCCCTGGAGGACTGGGCGATCTGGCTGCGATGGGAGGACGCGTACTACGCCGGCCGGACGACGGACGCGACGCACCCCGCGCTCCCCGCCGACCAGCCCCGCCACGCCGAGATCAGGCCCGTGATCGACCAGGCGCTGGAGGTGGACGCGGCACGCGCCTGCATCGCCGTCGGCGAGTTCCGCGCGAAGGATCGTGGCCCGGGCGAGATCCGCACCCCGGGCAGGCTCGCCGAGCTGGAAGTGCGCTGGATACCGGCCAGCCTCTCATGACGCCGGCCCAGTATCTCTCCACGGAACGCGAGGCTGATTACAGAAGCGAATTCGTAAACGGCCGCGTTCAGCCGCTTGAGCGATCGAACCGCGTGCACAACCTGATCGTAGGGAACACGTCCGCGGAACTTTGGGGACAGCTCCGCGGCGGGCCGTGCGAGGTGTACGTGAACGACATGCGGGTGAAGGTGGAGCAGACGGGGATGTACACCTACCCGGACATCGTCGGGGTGTGCGAGGCGCCGGAGCTCGAGGATGAGCACGTGGACACGCTCCTGAATCCCGGCATCATCATCGAAGTGCTCTCCCCCTCCACGGAGCGGTACGATCGCGGGGAGAAGTTCGCCCATTACCGCCGGCTGCCTTCGCTCCAGGAGTACGTCCTGATCGCGCAGGACACGCGGCGCATCGACCACTACCGCCGGAACGGCGATTCCTGGGTGATGACGGAAGTGAGCGGGCTGGGCGCGGAGCTGGTGCTCGCCTCGGTCGGTGCCACGCTCACCCTGGCCGACATCTACGACCGCGTGGTGTTCGCGGACCAACCCCGCGCAATCCGCGGCTGATTCAGCAGATCACGCAGCAGACATCTTAGCGTAGAATGGAACGGCGGCGGACCGAATCCAACGGGTCCGCCGCCATCGTTTTTACGCCGGCTTCTCAAGATGGCATCACAGGGAAGCGTGGAGGACGCGGAGAACAGAATGAGAACGGCAACAGCAATCGCACACGGAGGGAACAGAGGTCACAGAGGACGACGGAAGTTCCTCTGTGACCTCTGTTCCCCTGTGTGATCCAAATCCGTTTTGTCTCCGCAGTTCTGCGCGTCCTCCGCGCCTCCGCGTGAGCCGGCAGTAAAACTCCGCGTGCATGATGAAATCGTGGAGCTCGGGATCAGCCTGCAGGTACGCTCCCGTCCTTCCTTGCCGCGCCACCCCTGGCTCGATGTCAAAAATCGGCCCGCGCCACGCGTTGCACCACGACCGCAGCCTTCAAGGCTGGTGGGTCGCTGCAGGGTCAATGCCTGCGGGGCCGGCGACTTTACGGCCGATAGCTGCGCGGCCAGGTAAGAAGACGGGTTTGGCTTGTAACCTGATGCGGCATAATGCTTAGCGTAGCCATTGGAGCGGGAACGATTTGAACTGGAGCGAAGGTCCGGCTCATCCTATCGGGATCGCGATCTCCACCTACGTGCTCGTTGTCATCCTCAAGAAGCACCTCCAGGCCGAACTCAGTCTCTACACAATGCTACAGATCCTGAGCGTCAGCCTCTTTCAG
>DASQZE010000451.1:0-8478 GCA_035638875.1 Longimicrobium sp. | reverse complement strand
GCCCGTGTGCAGCTCGATGGCGTCCGCGCCCAGCTCCAGCGACGCCCGCACGGACTCCGGGTCCGGGTCGATGAAGAGCGACGTGCGGATCCCCGCGTCCTTCAACCGGCGCACGGCGTCGCCCAGCCCGGCGCGGGTGGCGTCGCTGAACGTCAGCCCGCCCTCCGTGGTCACCTCTTCGCGGCGCTCGGGGACGAGCGTGGCCTGGTGCGGCCGCCACGCCTCCGCCAGCGCCAGCACGTCCGACGCCGCCGCCAGCTCCAGGTTGACGACCGTGCGCGCCGTTTCCATCAGCAGCCGCACGTCGCGGTCCTGGATGTGGCGGCGGTCCTCGCGCAGGTGCACGGTAATGCCGTCGGCGCCGCCCAGCTCCGCCAGCACGGCGGCGCGCACCGGGTCCGGCTCGTCGGTGCCGCGCGCCTGGCGCACGGTCGCGACGTGGTCGATGTTGACGTAGAGCCTCAACTCCCCTCCCCCAGCAGAATCCCGATCCGGTCCGCCGCCGCCGCGTCCAGCCCCGCCGTACGCGCCAGCCGCAGGGCCTCGCGGCCGAGCAGGCAATATAGCGCGCGCTCGTCCGCCGACAACCGGGCCAGGTGCAGCAGAACCGTATCGTCGTCGCCGCGCATCACGGGGCCCGTGAGCGCCGCCGCCGGCCCGCGCGCCGCCACGTTCTCCACCGCGCCCGCCGCCAGCGCCGCCAGGGCCGTCCGCGCGTCCTCCGCGTGCACCCCGGCCTCCTCCATCAGCCGCTCCGCCATCCCCAGCAGCGCGACGGCGTAGTTGCTGGCGAACACGGCCGCCGCGTGGTACGCCGCCTTGCCCCCCGGCGCGATGGACAGCGCGCGGCCGCCGCACGCGTGGACGATGCGCTCCGCCAGCGCCCGCGCCGCCCCCTCGCCCTCCACGCCCCACGTCGCGCCCGCCAGCCGGTCCGCGCCGGAGATGGGATCGGCCAGCGCGGCGAGCGGGTGCGCGGAGCCCACGGGATGCCCGCGCGCGGCCAGGGCGCGAAGCTCGTCGCCGGAGCGGCTGCCGCTCGTGTGCAGCACGGGGATGGACGGCGGCAGGTGGATGGATGCCAGCCGCTCCGCCACCTCGGCGATGGCCGCGTCCGGCACGGCGATCACGAGCGCGTCCACGTCCGCCGCGGGCCGGTCGATGGCGCTCCGGTACTCCGCCGCCGCCGGATCGCCCTCGAAGAGCGGATGGGCGGGCGCCGCCGGCCGGCGTCCCGTGACCGTCATCGCGCCCACGGCGTGCGCGCGGTGCAGGCGCAGGGCGAGCGACAGCCCCGTCCGCCCCGCCCCCACGATCCACAGGTGCCCGGCTACCGGTTCTGCCGGGTGCGGGTTGGGCGCAGCGCTCACCAGATTCCGGGCTTGGAGACCATCAGACGATCCTGCTCGCGAAAAAGCCACATGCGGATGCGCGGAGGAGACGCCGAGGATTCCCCTCCGCGTCCTCCGCACCTCCGCGTGAGATCCGTCAGTCCTGCGCGCGCGGGCGGTCGCCGCCGTAGACCTTTACGCCGCGCGTCTTAAGGCGGCCCAGCGCGGAGTTGGGGAGCCGGGCGCGCAGGTGGATCTCCGTGCCGTGGTCCTCGCGCTCCAGCACCTCGCCCTCGCGGTAGATCTCCGCCAGCAGCCCGCCCTGCGCGGACGACAGCGTCAGCCGCACGTCCGGGCGGATCTTGCGCACCTCGTCGTGCAGCACCGCGCGCAGGGGCTCCAGCGCGCCCTCGTCCATCGTGTTGACGAAGATGGCCGGCTCCGGGAACGAGCGCTCGCGCAGCGCCCGGGCCTCGTCCTCCGACAGGCGGTCCATCTTGTTGAACACCAGCACCGTGGGCCGGTCGCGCAACTTGAGGTCCGACAGCACCTCGCGCACCACGTCCACCTGCTCCTCCCACGCGTGGTGCGAGGCATCCACCGTGTGCAGCAGCAGGTCTGCCTCCGCCGCCTCCTCCAGCGTGGCGCGGAACGACGCCACCAGGTGGTGGGGCAGCTTGCGGATGAAGCCGACCGTATCCGTCAGCAGCACCTCCGAGCCCTCGCCCACGTCGATGGCGCGCGTGGTGGGGTCCAGCGTGGCGAACAGGCGGTCTTCCACGAACACGTCCGCGCCCGACATCCGGCGCAGGATGGACGACTTGCCCGCGTTGGTGTAGCCCACCAGCGACGCGCGCATCTGCCCCTCGCGGCCCTTGCGCTGCGTCTGCCGCTGGCGGGTGATGTGCTCCAGCTCGCCCTTGAGGCGCGAGATGCGGTGGTCCACCAGCCGGCGGTCCGTTTCCAGCTGCGTTTCGCCGGGTCCGCGCATGCCGGGGCCGGAGCGGGAGCGCGAAAGGTGGCTCCACATCCGCGTCAGGCGCGGCCGCATGTACTGCAGCTGCGCCAGCTCCACCTGCGCGCGGGCCTCGCTGGTGCGGGCGCGCGTGGCGAAGATGTCCAGGATGAGCTCCGCGCGGTCCATGATGCGCGTGCCCACGATGCGCTCCAGGTTGCGCCCCTGCGCCGGCGACAGCTCGTCGTCGAACAGGATGAGCGTGGCCTCCTGCTCCGCGACGAACTGCCGCAGCTCCTCGGCCTTGCCCTCGCCGATGAAGTACTTGTGGTGCGGGTGGTCCAGGCGCTGGACAAAGCTGTCCAGCACCTCCACCCCTGCCGTGTCGGCCAGGCGCTCCAGTTCCTGGAGGTGCTCCTCGGTGACCTCCGCCGGCTGCGACTTCAGCGGCGCGCCCACCAGCACCGCCCGCTCCACCGGCGCCGCCAGCTCGATCAGTTCTCGCGTGTTGATAACTCGACTCCCTTGATGGGGATGATCCCGTCGCCAGATATCCGTGCGCCGTACGCCGCGCTCAGCTTTCGCCCGCGGTCCGGAGGGCGTCGTCGTACAGCCGTTTGCCGATCCTGAACTCGGTTTCTGCCCTGATCCGGTCCAGCACCGCGCGCACTTGGGCGAGCAGCCCGCTCCGTTTGGCCCGCAGCAGCACACCGACGACACCAATGACCTCAAAGCCCAAGCTGAGCGCAAGGCTGCGGGCGCGGCGCTCGTCCAGAAGAAGGAAGTCCGCCTGCACGTCGGCAGCCAGCACCATGGCTTCCGCTTCCCCCTGGTCAATCTCCGTTCGCAGAGCCATCAGATACGAATCGTCGGCCACGGCGATCGTCCGGATCCAGTCCGCGCTCTGGATGGATTCCGTTCCCGGCCGGTCTGCCTGGCAGACCTCGTCCCACACACGGCCGGGAACCAGCACCTCCCCGAACAGTTCGCGAAGCAGTTCCAGTTCCCCCACGGTCGCGAGCACGATCAACGGTGACGAGTCGCTGACGACGATCACCGCTGGTCAAGCCTGCGTAGTGCCTCGAGGTCACGCTCCAGGTCCGCGACGTCGTAGTGCATCGGGACTTCGCGATCCGCGAGCAGGTCGTTGAACGCCCACTTGTCCATTCCGGCGAGCCGCGCCGCCCATCCCACGGACAGCTTCTCCCGTTCATAGAGCACGATCGCGAGCTCCGTCAGGATGTCCGCGTCGGAAACCGGCGCCTCGCGCGGATCGGCATGTACGGTGAGGCTCATGGGCGATCTCCCCCCACAAGCGGCCGATCGGCACGGAGATGAACAGAATCCACGGGGATGTCCCGGCTCGCCAGCAGGTAGGCGAACTGCTGGCGGCCCATCCGCGCCACATCCGCCGCGCCCTCCAACGGCGTAGCCCCGTGCTGATACATGACGATAGCGAGTTCGACCGCCATCTCCTGCTCCGTCATCCGGGCTGCACTCAGGAACTCGTCCGGGATCGTGATCGTCATCCTTCCTCCTGTCCAGAGCGTGTGGCTCCAACCATCTGCACGAGTCGCAGCTCAGGCGTACATCAGCCGGCGTCCCATGGGTTGGGGGACTGGCCTGCCCAACTCGTGCGCCCTGTCAATCCAGAAGGCCATTGCATCCTTCGCATTGGCGAGCGCGTCCTCATGCGAGTCACCGTGCGCCTTGCAGCCCGGGAGCTCGGGAACTTCGGCGATGAACAGCTGATCCTCATCGCTCCAGTAGATGATCACCTCATACTTGCTCATCCGACTCTCCCGCCAGGTGGTAACGAACGATCAGGTTGCGGACATCTCGCACCTGGTAGGCTTTCGCGTCCTTGCCCTGCCGCTGGATGTTGATCAGTTCGGGAATGCCGTCCGGATCGAACATGTGGTGGCTGCCGCGGATACGCTCGTCGAAACCGAGCTTCCCCAGGATGTGCCGCAGGTCGTCGAACGCGAAGCTCGCCTCCGAACCGCCGCGGAGCAGCTTCATCAGCAGCTTGTCGAACTGGCTCACCGCCCCCCTCCCGCAGATCGTCCGTCGGGACGCTCCCCTCCCTGTCCAGAGCGTGTCGCTCCATCAATCTACACGCTTGCCAGCTCCTCGCCCACCCTCTCCCAGGTGGCGTAGGCCTCGGCAAGCTCCGCCTGCAGCGTATCGCGCTCGGCGGCAAGGGCGCCGGGGCGGGCGGGGTCCGCGCCGGCAGCGTAGATCACGGGATCGCCCAGCGACGTCTCGATCTCGCCGATGCGCCCCTCGATCGTCTGGATGCGCGCCTCCAGCTCGCCCATCTCCCGCTCGCGGCGGCGGATCTCGTTCTTGGACAGCGCCGCGCCCTTCCCCGCCCCGCTTGCCCCGGACCCCGCCCCCGCGCCGCCCTTCGGCTCGGCCGCGCGGGCGAGCGTGGCCGTGGCGGCGGCGTCCGCCTTGCGGCGCGCGCTCCACTCCATCCACTCGTCGAAGCTGCCGGGGTAGTCCACGAAGCGGCCGTCCTCCCACGCCCACACCCGCGTGGACGTCGCCGAGAGCATGGCCCGGTCGTGCGAGATCAGGATCACCGTGCCGTCGTACCCCTCCAACGCCTCCTCCAGCACCTCCCGGCTCTCGATGTCCAGGTGGTTGGTGGGCTCGTCCAGCAGCAGCAGGTTGGCCTTCTGCAGCGTGATGCGGGCCAGGGCCACGCGCGCCTGCTCGCCGCCGGACAGGTCGCCCACGCGGGCCTCCTGCTCGTCGCCGCTGAACAGAAAGCGGCCCAGGTGGCTGCGCAGCTCGGGAAAGCTCAGCGACGGCGCCGCCTCCGCCACCTCCTCGCGCACCTTGCGGTTCGGATCCAGGTGGGTGAAGTCCTGCCGGTAGTACGCCGTGTGCACCCCCGTCCCCATCGTGACGGAGCCGCGCGTCGCCTGCCCCACGCCGGCGAGGACGCGCATAAGCGTGGACTTGCCGCAGCCGTTGGGTCCCACGATGGCGATCCGCTCCGTCCGCAGCACCTCCGCCGAGAACGGGGCGAACAGGATGCGGTCGCCGACCGCGCACTGCACCGCATCCACCTTCATCACCACGCCCCCGCTGCGCCCGCCGGACGCGAACCGCAGCGCCATCGCCTTTTCATCCCTCGCGACGGCGCCGATGCGGTCCATCCGGTTCAGCAGCGTGCGGCGGCTCTTTGCCTGCTTGGTCCGCGTCCCCGCGATGAACTTCTGGATGAACGCTTCGGTGCGGGCAATGTGCGCCTGCTGCGCGTCGTACTGCTTGCGCTGCAGCTCGCGCCGGGCCTCGCGCTGGTCCAGGAAGCTCTCGTAGCCGCCCGTGTACGCGAACGCCGTCTCCTCCTCCAGGTGCAGGATGTGGTCGGCCAGCCGCTCCAGGAACACGCGGTCGTGCGAGACCAGCATCACCGTTCCCGGGTAGCCGCGCAGGAACTCCTCCAGCCACTCCGTGGAGCGCAGGTCCAGGTGGTTGGTGGGCTCGTCCAGCAGCAGCACGTCGGGCTGGTGCAGCAGCGTCTGCACCAGGCGCAGCCGGCCCAGCTCGCCGCCGGACAGGGCGCGGATGGGCTTTTCCCACGTGTCCGGGGCAAAGCCCAGCCCCTCCAGCGTGGCGTCCGCGCGCGACCGCATCTCGTATCCGCCGCGGCGCCGGAATTCCTCCACGTGCTGGTCGTACGACTTCAGCACGCGCCCCGCCTCGTGCGGATCCGTCAATTCGCCCAGCTTCTCCAGCTCGCGGTGGATGCGCTCCTCCATGGCGATCAGGTCCGCGAACGGCTCCAGCGCCGCCTCGTGCACCGTGGCCGCGCTCTGCTCGCCGCGGTTCTGGCGCAGCAGGGTAAAGCGCAGCCCCGGGTGCAGCCACGTCTCGCCCTCCGTGAGCTCGTCCTCGCCCGTGATGGCCTTGAGGAGCGTCGTCTTGCCCACGCCGTTGCGGCCCACCACGCCCCAGCGTTCGCGGCTGCCGATGGTGAACGAGACGTCGCGGAACACCCACCGGTCGCCGTACTGCTTGCCCGCGTCCTGCAGCCGGACGATGGTCATCTTCCGCCGAGCAGCGACATCGATCCCGTCTTGCGGAACGGGACCGTCCGCGTGGTGCCGGCCGCGCGCACCTGCACCGTCCCCGCCACCCGGTAGTTGAAGCGTCCCGTGCGCATCACCGACTGCGCCACGGGCCCCAGGTCGCTCAGGCGGAACTCCACCGGGATCTGCACCGTGCGCGTTTCCCGGGCGCGGATCACGATGTCCTCCTCGTACGTCCCCGACGTGAGCCGCTCCCACCCCTGCTCGTCCGTGGAGTCGCGGGGGGTGCGCAGGAACAGCTCGTAGGCCAGGTTCTCCGCGCGAAAGCCCATCGCGTTGGGGTTCTGCACGCGCACGTTCACCAGCAGCGTGCCGCCGCTGAGCCCCACGCCCCCGAGCTCGATGCCCTCCAGCTCGATGGTCGGCTTTTGAAAGCCGGTGCAGGCGTTGGAAAGCACCAGCAGGGCCAGCACGGGCAACATCGTCCAGCGCTTCAGCATACCGTCTCCTTCGTGATCAGCGTCTCACGCGTGTGTGCGTGGTCGTTCCCTTACGAACTGAGCAACTGCAGGATTTGGGCGTGTCCCCCGCCAGCGGGGGCCGGGCTGCGCGCGCACCAGGGCACGATACAACTGTGCCCAGGTGCGCCGAGCCCCCTCCGCGCCGGGTCAACGGTACTGCTGTTGCCCCGCCACTCCGGGCTCTCGGCCCTGCGGGCGCGCATCCCTCACGCAACGGCAACGGCAACGGACCGGGCCGCCGCGATCGCGCGGGGCCCTCACCCCCGGCCCCCTCTCCCGTACACGACCTGTCTGCACCCTTCATTGCCTGCCCCGTACGGGAGAGGGGGAGCAGCCCGTGCACAGGCCGGGCATCGCGCCGGCGCTCTGCCCGCGCCCAACCCCTCCCCCGAAGTTGGGGGAGGGGTCGACGGCCGTCGCGAGGAACGAGCGAAAAGGCCGGCGGGGGAGAGGGCTCCCGTCGCAAAGCGACGGGAGCTACGTCAGCGCGGTCCAGGTCTCGTACGCGGCCCGTCCCACGAACCACGCGGTCGCGACCCCAAGGAGCACCACCCACCGCACCGGCAGCCAGTCTCGGTCCCAGATCCTCCAGAGCGTCACGCAAAGGAACACCCAGGCAAGCGCCAGGAGCCACCGGATCCCCAGGCCGAACGCCACACCCGCCCCCGGCGACACACGTTCCAGGCCCTCGCGGACCGCCACGAGCAGGAGCGCGCCGGCGATGATCACGGCATAGCGCACGGGGCGGGACATCCGCCGCCATCCAGACGTCTTCCGGTCCCGCAGGTTGATCCGCAGACGTGCGCCGTCATCCATTCGCCATCTCACCGGTAAGTGACGGCGCGCGCCGCCACGCCTCCCACGCGTCGCCCTCCAGCATCCGCCACTCCCCGCCGGGGCGCAGCAGCAGCCCGCGCCCGCACCACGTGCCGATGAAGTCCAGGTCATGGCTGCTCAGCAGCACCGCCGCGCCCTCCGCCCGGCGCGCGTCCAGCTCGGCGACCAGCCGCTCGGCGCTGGTGCGGTCCAGGCCGTTGAGCGCCTCGTCCATCAGCATGGCGCGCGGCCGGTGCAGCAGCGCGGCGATGATGGCCGTTTTGCGCCCCATTCCCTGCGACAGCTCGCGGCACAGCGTTCCCTCCGCGCCCGTGAGCCCCAGCAGGTCCAGCAGCCGTGCGCACTCCGCGCGGGCGGCCGCCGCGTCCATCCGGCGCGCCGCCGCGACGAACTGCAGAAACTCGCCCACGGTCAGCTCCCCGTACAAAAACGGCTGCTCGGGGACGAAGCCGATACACCCCGCCGCCGCGACGGGGTCCTTGAACGGATCGTGCCCGCACAGCCGCACGTCGCCGGCATCCGGCAGGCGGTCGCCCGTCACGCACCCCAGCAGCGTGCTCTTGCCCGCCCCGTTGCTGCCCAGCAGCGCCACCGCCTCGCCCGGCCGCAGCGCGAACGACACGTCGCCCAGCACCACGCCGCGCCGGTACGCCTTGCGCAGCCCCCGCACCTCCAGCGGCACCCCGCCGTCGCCCGTCGTCGTCATCGCCCCGCCGCCGCCAGTGAAG
The DNA here is from genome assembly GCA_035638875.1 of Longimicrobium sp. GTDB lineage: Bacteria > Gemmatimonadota > Gemmatimonadetes > Longimicrobiales > Longimicrobiaceae > Longimicrobium. The sequence continues at coordinate 60 of DASQZE010000451.1, read as the reverse complement.
CCGCGGAAGCCACGGCCGCGCTCCCCGCCGCCGCGGCGGGCCAGAGCCATCCCGTACTCC
>DASQZE010000450.1:0-7105 GCA_035638875.1 Longimicrobium sp. | reverse complement strand
GAATGACGGGTGGCGGTGGATACGACCGCGGGATGCGCGGGGGGATGATCGGCGGCGGTGGATATGATCGCGGGATGCGCGGCGCGACCGGCGGCGGCTACGGCCGGGAGATGCGCGGCGGCGGGCGATACGACCGGCCGTTGCGCGTCCAGGGGCGGCCGGAGTGGCCCCACTGGCTCTGATCCGCCGAGGCTGAAGAACGCATGAGAGCGGCGGGGGAATCGGGGATTCTTCCGCCGCGTTTGCATGTCGGGAAAATCCCTTCTTCTCGCCTTTGGACGGTCTCTGCGGCACCCGCTCCGCCCCCCGGCCCTGCATTCGCCCCGGCTGCCGCCGCGGGCCCGCGGGTGGGAACGGAATGTGCTTAGCTGCTGGCGGAATGCGGCCTGGTACGGGCCCAAACCGGCAGCTTCGCGGCGCCGTCCCCCGTGGACGGCGGCACTACGGCCGTGCCCCACGGCTGGCCCGGAGCCGCCCCGACGCATCGCATCAAACCTTGAGCGATTCCATCCGTTCCGACCTCCCCGGCGCCCTGGCCGTGGCCGACCCCGTGGCGGTGCGAGCCAACAAGCTCGACCTGCTGGAGCGGCTCGCCGACGCGCTGGCGCACGAGATCAAGAACCCGCTGCACTCCATGGTCATCAACCTGGAAGTGCTCAAGCGGCGGCTCACGCGCGCCCCCACCGAGGGCGCGGACGTGCTGCGCTACGCCAACGTCCTGGGCGAGGAGCTGGACCGCGTCAACCGCCGCATCGAGCTCCTTCTGCGCCTGTCGCGCCCCGACCGCGGCGGCACCGACGACACCACCCTCAACGAGCTGGTGGAAGAGGTGATCGAGCTCGTGAGCCTGGAGGCCCGGCACCGCGAGGCGCACGTAGGGTATGAGCCCGGCGCGCAGATGGCCCGCGTTCACGTGGGCCGCCAGTACGCCCGGCAGATCATCCTGAACCTGGTGCTCGACGCGCTGGACGGGCTGGCCGGCGGCGAGACGCTGCAACTGGACATCCAGGCAGGCGCCGACCGCGCCGCGTTGACGATTTCGGGGGGGCCGTCGTCAGAAGGGGGCGAGCGGCTGGCCGTGGCCGCCTCCCTGGCCGAGGCCGTGGGCGGGCGCGTGGAGGTGGAGGGCGCCGTCCGCACCCTCTCGCTGCCCGTACACGGGGCACGGTAACTGTACGTCCTGCCGCGCCAATGGGTTGACCGGGGTTGTACAGACCCCGTATCTTTGCAGGTTAGCAAAACGACGTTTACTCCCCGACGATTACGGGTATGGCTGAAAAGATCCTGGTAGCCGACGACGAGCGCCACATCGCCGAAGGCCTGCAGATGCTGCTTGCCGACGAAGGCTACGAGGTGGACACCGCCACGGACGGCAACGCCGCCTGGAAGCTGGCCGAGCAGGGCGGCTACGGCGTGGTGCTGGCCGACCTGCGCATGCCGCAGGTGGACGGGCTGGAGCTGTTCTCGCGCATGCGCAAGGCGGGCATTCCCTCGGAGATGATCATCATCACCGGCGAGGGGTCCGTGGAGTCGGCCAAGGAGGCCATGCGCCAGGGCGCGTACGACTACCTGGAAAAGCCCCTCAAGATCGACCGCCTCAAGGAGCTCATCCCCAAGGCGCTGGAGAAGTTCCAGGTCAAGCAGGCCAACAAGCAGCTCGAGGAGCGCCTGGCCAACCTCACCCGCTTTGGCGACCTGATCGGCCAAAGCGAGGAGATGCGCTCCATCTACGGCACCATCGAGGCGGCCGCGCCCACCAACGCCAGCATCATCATCGTGGGCGAGAGCGGCACCGGCAAAGAGCTGGTGGCCCGCGCCATCCACGACAAGAGCAACCGCCACAAGGGCCCGTTCGTGGCCATCAACTGCGCCGCGTTCCCCCGCGAGATCCTGGAGAACGAGCTCTTTGGCCACGAGAAGGGCGCCTTCACGGGCGCCATCAACGAGAAGCAGGGGTGCTTCGAGCTGGCCGACGGCGGCACGTTGTTCCTGGACGAGGTCGCGGAGATGGAGCCCGACATCCAGGTGAAGTTCCTGCGGGCCCTGGAGCAGCGCTCGTTCCGGCGCCTGGGCGGCAAAAAGGAGATCAGCGTGGACATCCGCGTGCTCTCGGCGACCAACAAGGTCATCGGCAAGGCGATCGACGAGGGCAAGCTGCGCGAGGACCTGTACCACCGCCTGGCCGTCATCCCGCTGTACCTGCCGCCGCTCCGCGACCGCCGCGGCGACGTGCGGCTGCTGGCCGAGAGCTTTCTGCGGCGCTTTGCCGAGGAGAACGGCAAGAAGACGCTCAAGTCGTTCTCGCCCGAGGCGTCGGAGTTCATCAACTCGTACCGCTGGCCGGGCAACGTGCGCGAGCTCAAGAACGCCATCGAGCGCGCGGCCATCTTTGCCCACGGCGACACCATCTCGTTCCAGGACCTGCGGGCCCACGAGATCATCCTGTCGGAAGACCGCGAGGTGCGCATCCCGGTGGGCACGTCGCTGCAGCAGGCGGAGCGCACGCTGGTGCTCAAGACCTTCAGCTTCGCGGATGGCGACCACCACAAGGCCGCGTCCATGCTGGGGATCGAGGAGGACGAGTTCCGCACCCGCCTGGGCGTGCTGGTCTCCGCCGGCGAGGCCGTCGCCGCGGCCTGACCTCCGCGTCTGGCCCCATCGAACGAAGCCGCGCACCGGGCCTGTTCCCGGTGCGCGGCTTTTTCGCGTGCGACGCGGAGTCCCGGCGGAGCAGAGCGAATGAATTCGCCGCAACGACCACACGAAGTCCGCCTGCGCGGACTGGCGGCCTTGTGGGTGGCGGCGCAACACCGTTGATTTCCTGAGGGAGGCGCCGACGATTCCATCCGTGGCGGGGACTCTAGCGCCGACCGAAGGATCTACTCTCCCGTGATCGCGATGAGGCCTGGTATCGACACCCCGCCCGTGTACACGATGCCAGCCCATTCAACCATCGGAGACTGATGGAGGAACCGACGATTCGCTACGATGAGCCGAGCGACACGCTTCATGTCGAGTTCGCGCCAGGGCTGAGCGCGACGGGGTTGGAGCTCAACGAAAACATTCTGCTGCGCGTGGACAAGGCTGCCCGTGCCGCCGTCGGCCTGATCGTGCTCAACTACTCGCTCCTGGCGCAGCGGACCGAGATGGGACCGCGGAGTTTTGCGCTTACCGGGCTCGCCGAGTTGTCGCAGCCGCTTCGGGAACTCGCCCTGACGCTCCTGCTGAGCGAGCCCGTTTCGGAGTTCCTCGTGGTTTCTGCCTACTCGCCCGCCGCTGACCTGGGGCAGATGGTACCGATCACCTCGATCCAGGCCGATCGGGTAGTCGCGCACGCGGCCTGACCTCTGCGTCGGAATCCATCGAACGAAGCCGCGCACCGGGCCCGTCCCGGTACACGGCGGCCGGCGTAGATTCATCCGCACCGCCGCCGCCCGGATGGCCGGCGGGATCTCGAGCCCGCGGATCGGACATCATCCCATGGAACCAAAGGAAATCAACGGCGTGCTGGAGTTCCTGCGCGCCGCGGAGCAATTGAAGAACACGCACCGCAGCGCGTGGACCTCGGGCGGACAGCCGGAGAGCGTGGCGGAGCACACGTGGCGCCTGTGCCTGATGGCGCTGCTGCTCAAGGACAGCTTCAGCGGCGTGGACTTCGCGCGGCTGGTGCAGATCTGCATCATCCACGACCTGGGCGAGGCCATCGGGGGCGACATCCCCGCCATCCACCAGGTGCCCGGCGAAAGCAAGGCGGCCCAGGAGCGCGCGGACCTGCTGCAGCTGCTGGCGCCCCTGCCCGAGCGCATGCGCGCGGAGATCACCGGCCTGTGGGACGAGTACGAGGCTGCCCGGTCGCCCGAGGCAAAGCTGGCCAAGGCGCTGGACAAGCTTGAAACCATTATGCAGCACAACCAGGGGAGCAACCCCCCGGACTTCGACTACGGGTTCAACCTGGATTACGGAAAACGCTACACCACGGGCCATCCCCTGATCGAGACGCTGCGCGCGCTGCTGGATGCCGACACGGCCCGGCGGGCGGAGGGAAGCACGGGCGGATGATCCGCCGTGGCTTGGATTTAGGAGGACAGGATGCGTCCCCGTGGAGGTGCGGATTGAAGCCCGAAGGCCGTGAACATCGGTTTCGCCAGGATTTGCGCGGCGGATTAAAAATGCGCGCAAACATTGGACATAGTTGTGCACAAAATTGCAGCAAGCCGATCACGGTTCGGGTGGCTTTCGGTGGCATGGCGATTGCCCCTGTACGCTGGCGGACAGAGATGGGCAATCGCGTCTCGCTGGGGGACGCCGCACCGGAGGTTGCAGAGGATGGCGGCACAACGCATACTCGTCATCGAGGACGAGACCAGTGCGCGCGAGGCGCTCAAGAGCCTTCTGGACGAGGAGGGCTACACCGTCTGCACGGCCGAGACGGGAACGCGCGGGCTGGAACGGCTCAGCGAGTTTCATCCCGACACGGTGGTGTGCGACTTCTACCTTCCCGACATCGACGGGCTGCAGGTGGTCCGCGCGGTGCGGGCGCTTTCCGACGAGGGGATCACGGTGATCGTGATCACGGGCGGGTGCGGCGGCGAGGAGCAGGAGAACACCCTGCGCCGCGAGGCGGACTTCTTCTTTCAAAAGCCGCTGGACCTGCACCGGTTTCGCGACGTCCTGCAGCGGGAGCGCGAAGACGGCCGGGAACGCGCCGCGCTGGTGAGCTAGCGCGCGCCGCCCCGGTTTCGGGAAGCGCGACGTCCATCGGGAGCCCCTGGCGCGCCGGGGGCTCGCCGCCGTTGGTGCAATCCTCGCGATGCCATCGGCTTCGTGCATCGACGCCGGCAGCTGACGCCGCCGAGCAACGCCATCCGTCTGCAGTTCGGCCCTGTCCGTTCCGCATCCATTCATCCACACCCGTACACGCCCATGCGCAGCCACGACGAGAACGACGACCTGGAGATCGTGATCGAGGAGCGCGGCAGCGGCCTCCGCACGTTCGCCCTGGGCGTGCTGGTGGGCGCGGGGGCGGCGCTGCTGCTGGCCCCCCGCGCGGGGCGCGAAACGCAGCGAGACCTGGCGCGGGTCCTGGGCGGGCTGCGCGAACGGGGCGCGGGCGGAACGGCATCGTCCGTGGGCAGCTGGGTGGGGAGCACGCGCGGCCGGGTGACGGGGCGGCTGGACGACGTGCGCCAGGCCGTGGACGACGGGCTGGGCAAGGTGCGCGGGGCGGTGGAGGAGGGGCGCATGGCCGCCACGCAGGCCCGCGGCGAGCTGCGGCGGCGGATGGAGGAGGCCCGCGAAACCTACCGCTCCGGCCGCGCGGGGACGCCGCCCGTGCGCCTGCCGTCCTCGGCCACGCCGCAGGTGGTGCGCCCGGCCGCGGAGGTGGTGATCACGGGGAGCACGACCGAGCGGGGCGCGGGCGACCTGGCCGGGTGACCGGCGCGTTGACGGCAAGTCGCACGCGCCGCTAGTTTTGCATGATGGCCGAGCGCCCGGAAAGTCGTCTGTCCGTCGCATTGAGGGCCGCCCGTGCGGCCCTTTCGCGCATGGGCCGGGGCGGGCTCGACTTCAGCCGCCGGGTGTACCAGAAGGCCGGCGACGACGACATCTTCTTTTTGGCCGGGGGGATCGCGTTCAACGTCCTGGTGGCGGCGCTCCCCTTTCTGCTCATGCTCATCGCCGTGTTCGGCTACGTGCTGCGGGCGGCGGTGGAGGACCCGGAGCAGGTGGCGGTGGAATACGTGCTGTCCATCCTGCCCCCGTCGCAGAAGATCGTGACGCTCACGCGCGGGCTGGTGCGGCAGGTGGTGGGCGGGCGCACGCAGTTCGGCGTGCTGGGCCTGGTGCTGTTCGTGTGGAGCAGCACGCGGCTGTTCGGCAGCCTGCGCTCGGTGCTCAAGCACATCTTTGACCTGCCGGAAGAGCGCGGCATCGTACAGGGCAAGATCTTCGACCTGGGGATGGTGGTGCTGGCGGGGACGCTGTTTGCCCTGAACACGGGCATCACCGTGGTGGTGGAGGCGGCGCAGACGTGGGGCGTGGAGTGGCTGGGATTGGCGGGGCGGGAGGAGTGGGAGGTGCTGCAGCGGGGGTTCGCGCGTCTGCTGGCCTTCGGCTTCATCCTGCTGATGTTCGTGCTCATCTACCGCTTTCTCCCCCTGCGGCGAACGCCGTGGCGAATCGCCATGGTTGCCGCGGTCTTCACGTCCATCGTGTGGGAGATGCTCAAGGGCATCTTTGCCTGGTACGTGGGCGAGGTGGCGGACTACCGCACCACGTACGGCACGCTGGCCACCTTCGTCCTGCTGTTTCTCTGGGTCTACTACTCGGCGATCGTGTTCGTGCTGGGGGGCGAGGTGGGGCAGGTGTACGATTTGCTTCGCCGCCGGCGCAAGCAGCGGGAACTGCTGGAATAAGGAGTGCGAAAGTGCGAAAGTGCGAGAGTGCGAGAGTAACGGCCTTGGGGCCGCTGATGGGATTGCTCCTGGCGCTCGTCTTCGGGGTGGGCCAGGCGGGGGCGCAGGCGCTGCCGGGGGCGCCGCTGGCCCTGGCGCACGGCGTGGAGCGGGACGGCGCGGCGCGCTACCGCGACCCGCCGGTGGGCGCGGAGGGACGCTACATCGTGATCGCCCTGGAGGAGCACCGGCTGTACCTGATGGAGCAGGAGCGGGTGATCTGGTCCACCGTCGTGGGCACGGGGACGGGCACGCGGCTGGAGGGCGCCGGGCAGGAGTGGGAGTTCTCCACCCCGCGCGGCATGTTCCGCGTGCAGCGCAAGGAAAAGAACCCGCGCTGGTACGTGCCGGACTGGGCCTACATCGAGCGCGGCGTCGCCATCCCCCCCGCCGGCGACGAGTCGCGCTGGGAAGACGGGATGCTGGGCACCACGGCGCTGTTCCTGGGTGAGGGCATCGCCCTGCACGGTACGGACAAGCCCCAGCTGCTGGGCCAGGCCGTTTCCCACGGCTGCATCCGCATGACCAACGAGGCCGCGCGGATGCTGTACCACGAAGTCGAGGTGGGGACGGCGGTTTTCATCTACTGAACGGCAGGGAATAGGGAATAGGGAATAGGGAATAGGGAATAGGGAATAGCCTGCAACGGC
>DASQZE010000449.1:0-4313 GCA_035638875.1 Longimicrobium sp. | reverse complement strand
GGAAGGGCTTGCCCTGAAGCAGACCCACATCTTCCGCGAACATCGTAAACATGGCGCGCATGAGGAAGCGTGCAACCCGCTCGCCGTCCATCCCCCGCCCTTCCAGCGACGCCGAGAGCTTCGCCAGCCGCTCGGCCACCTCGCGCGTGACGGCGCGGCCGCGGATGGCGGGGTTCAGCGACGCGGGATTCTCCCAGACCGCACGCAGGAACTCGATGTCGTCCGGCCGCTGCCACAGCGTGCGCAAGTCGATGCGGCGCGCAGCGTTGAGTCCCCCGTAGTTGCCGCTCCACCGGTCCCACACCAGCAGCGTGCGGCCCACGTTCATCACCATCAGGTACGGCGGCGGCCCGTGCGCCACGTCGCCCGCGTACCCCTTGGCCTGCCCGTACGCCCGGCCCATCGCGCGGTCCTCGCCGGCCTCGGCCGCGACGGTGTGCTTGGCTTCGAGGATGAACGCGTCCTGGCGATACAGGTCGATCCAGTTCGTCGTGTCCTTGCCCGTGCGCCGGTCGGTGGTGGTGACGGGATACTCGAACTCGTATCCCGATCCACGGGGACGGGGACGCGACACGCCCAGCGCCTCGCACAGCTCCGTGACGTACGACTGGAAGTTGGCGCGCTCGGCAGCCGGGACGGCGTCCCACTTTTCGGCGAGGGCGCGCAGGGCGGGGCTCTGTGGATGCACGACAGGACGGGATGAATAGGATGGGAAGTACGAGGCAGAACCGGTCAACGAGCAGGCGATCGTTCAACGACGATGCGGGGAGATGCACGCGGATGCGCCCCGTCACGGCTCCCGCCCGGCGCGCGGAAGCCGCGCGCGCAGCCGCCGACGCATCACAGGAGCGCCGGGTTCAGCCGCCAGAGTGCAATGGTGAGCGCGGCGGCAAAGGTGACCCACGCCAGGTACGGCAGCAGCAGCGCGCCCGCCAGCGGCCGCACGCGCCAGAACGCCGCAATCGTCGCCGCGACCAGCAGCCACAGCAGCACGATCTCGCCCAGCGCCAGCGCTCCCTGGCGCCACGCGAAGAACAGCCAGCTCCACAACGCGTTCGCCGCCAGCTGCGCCACGTACAACCAGAGCGCCGCGCGTGCGCCCGCGAATCCGCGCGCTCGCCAGATCAACCATGCGGCGATCGCCATCATCGCGTACAGCACCGTCCACACGGGTCCAAACAGCCACGCGGGCGGCGCCCACGCGGGACGGGTGAGCTGTTGAAAAACGCCAGCCGCACCGGTGCTGGCGGCGGCACCCAGGCCGCCGGCCACGCCGCTCGCCAGCAGCCACCCGGCCAGCCCGGCCGCCTGCTCCACCGCGGAACGGCTCATCGCGAAGCCCTCGCGGCGCCGGACGGAGACGCACCGGCAGCCGCGCGCCGGTTCAGGCCTGACGGTGATCGGGGATGCACGTGGCGCACGGGCAGGCGTTCAGGGTGAACAAGCGCGACAACGCGTCTCCGGCCGATGAGGAAGGAGGCGCCGCATACCCCTCCCACCCCCGTGAATCTGCCACGGTCCCGCCGCTCGCAACAGAGCTGGACGAGCAGGGACGATGGGCAGCACCGGCGGTTCGGGATACCGCGTGACTCGCACGTTCCGTATCCCTTCCCCGCGCCCACGGGGCACGCGACGAGGAGCGGCGGGAGGCACCTGCCCCCGCCGCTCCTCGTTCACCCCGGGGTCCGGAGTCGTCAGCTTGTCGCGATGCTCACCGCGAGGATTGCTCCCGAGAAGCGCAGTTGGCGAGCGCCCGCCGGAAACGTGCTAATAGTAGCAATAGCACGTATTGCCGGAACTGCACATCCCCACCGCATTTGGGCCGTACATCTGCTGGCACGTGGCCTCGCAAGCCAGATCGTCCTCGCAGTACGGCCGGGCCTGCGCCGCCGCGGGCGATGCCACCGCTTCCCGTACGCCGAAGCCGAGCGCCAGCGCAACCACCGCCGAGAACGCCGTCCTCCCAAGCATCGAGCCCTTCATCGTGATTCTCCTTGCAAGATACCCCGAGGCGTAATGCAAGCGCATAGCGCCATGGCGCATACTACGCTATTTTCGTGCCTCGCGACAAAAGGATTGTCGGAACGGGAACGATGGAGTGTTTCGCCCGCTGGCATGGACTGAAGCGTTGGCGCGCCGTGACTGTGCCCAGAGCGGCGGGTTCTCGTAGGCGTCGCTGTAGATCGGCACGGAGCGCGGACAATCGCGAGTTTGTTGCCCATCGCGTCAACGGACGGCCGCCAGCCATTCCCGGACGCGACGAAGCGGCGGGAGGCACCTGCCCCCCGCCGCTCCTCATCCAACCCCGGAATCCGGGGTCGTCAACTTGTCGCGATGCTCATCGAGATGCCCGAGAAGTAGTCGATGGGCATGTAGGCGGAGTCGTTGCCGATGCCGTAGGTGTGCGACCCGTAGGCGGTGTTGCCGGAGAACCAGGGGCCGCCGCTGTCGCCGCCTTCGGACAGGTTGGTGCCGTTGCCCGCCACGCGCACCCAGGTGCAGGCGCCGCTCGCGCAGTACGAGATGGTGTTGATGGTGCCGCAGGTGTACCCGGTGGTCCGTCCCTGCTTGCACACCTGCGAGCCGACGGCCTGGCTGGTGCGCGCGCGGGTGCCCGTGATGGACCGGGTGGAGGTGCTCACCTTGATGGTGTTGGGATAGGTGTGGCCGCTGGCGTTGTGCCACTGGACGTCGAACGAGCCGCTGTACGCCTCGCCGCGGAAGGTGAGCGCGACGCCCGACAGCGTCTGGCTGTTGCCGCAGTGCCCGGCGGTGCTGATGCCGCGGGTGCCGGCGGAATTGCGGACCGTGAAGCCGCTGGTGCAGCCGCTGATGCTCAGCCCGCCGTACATGGAGATCTCCTCCTGCGGGAGATGCTCGACTTCCACCACGGACGCGTCACCCTCGGTGACCAGGCCGCGCGCGGCGGCGGAGCGGCCGCGCTGCACGTGCACCTCGGCGCGGTTGGCCCGCACGTCCACGCCGCCGGCCGCCGGGATCCCGGCCTTGCGCACGCGGTCGTAGCTCACCTGCAGGCGATGCTCCAGCTGCTGCAGGGTAAAGCGGGCCGGCTCCACCTGCACCACCTGGGCAAGGGCCGGGCTCAGGTAGGGCTGGATGGTCTCCTGGCCCTTGCGGGTAAAGCGGGCGACCACGCGGAACTCGGGGGTGTGCTCAATGCTCAGCCCGGCGAAGGTCCCGGCCTGCTCCTCGGTGAGACGGGCGTTCAGCGCGGCGACGGCGTCCTGCAGCTGCAGGCGGCGCGCGCCCTCCTGCGGGCTCACGCCGAACTGGCTCGCGTAGGCGGCGGCGTCCTGCTGGATGCCGTCGACCACGCTCTCGGCGCGGGCCTCGCTGGGCGCGGCCGGCTGTCCGGCGTCCGACGGCAGCCGGTCGCACGCGCCCGTGAGCGCGATTGCGGCGGCCAGCAGCGCGGGAGTCCTGTAACGGTGGTGCATGGGTCCTCCAACTCCGGTGATGGATGATGCTGGAGCATTCCGCTCCGCATCTGCCATCCGGGCAAGGAATCCGCCAGAAATAACGAAATACGTTTGGAGCACCTACTCCGCTGTGACGCATCCGTTTACCGTCCGGACGGGAAACAAATTGCGGGAGGGGCTGTGCCTTCATCCGGTGCGGCACGTTCCAGAATGGTGCAGCACACCGCTCATTCCACGACGTACCGTTCCAGATGATCGCGCTTCGTGACTGTGCCGGGCAGCCCCCCGGCGCACCGGAACGGACGGCGTCAAAGCGGGTGATGAGCCCAGCCCGGCGCGAACGCCAGGCTGGCGCCGGGCACCCGGCGCACGTACCGTCGTGGAAGGAGGGTGCGAGGAATGCGGGACGGACATCGGCGACAGAGCGTATGCACAAACTCGATCACGCGACGGACATCTCGCGACGCACCCAGTCCACCGGGTTCCCCCCGGGGCCGCGCACGGTGCGAAGCCGAGCCGGCCATTCGCAGCCCGCGGCAGATGCGTTTTCCGCGAACCACGACTTTGCGCGCATCTCCGTCCATTCCCCCGCCCGCATCTTTCCCAGGCTGGCCGCCAGCACGCCCGGCGACCACGCGGAGCGCGAAGCCGACCGCGTGGCGAACGCGGTGACATCCGCGGGGCAGGAGGGAGGCAGCGGATGCGGACGCGCACCGGACGTGCGCGGGCGGCTGGAGGCGGGCATTCAGCGGGCCGCGGACGGCGCGGGGATGCCGGTGCCGGACGGCGTCGCGGCGGAGATCGGCGCGCTGAACGGCCGCGGGCGCCCGCTGGGCCGCGCCGAGCGCGAGGCGCTGGAGCCGCGCTTCGGCG
>DASQZE010000448.1:0-3042 GCA_035638875.1 Longimicrobium sp. | reverse complement strand
TCATCAACGTGAAGTCGGGCGGCCGCACGCGGCTGTCGACGCTCGTCTCGGGTGTGGTGCTGCTGCTGATGGTGGTGTTCCTGAGCGACTGGGTGAGCCGCATTCCCATGGCCGCGGTGGTGGCGGTGATGATCATGGTGGCGATCGGAACGTTCAGCTGGGACTCGGTGCGCAACCTGAAGCAGCACCCCGCTTCCAGCAGCATCGTGATGGTGTCCACCGTGGTCGTGGTGGTCGTGACGCACAACCTGGCGTACGGCGTCCTCGTGGGCGTGCTGCTGGCGGCGCTGTTCTTTGCCCAGAAGGTGAGCCACTTCATGGAGATCCGCCCGGCGCTGGACGAGGCGGGGGAGACGCGCACCTACACGGTGGTGGGACAGGTGTTCTTCAGCTCCGCGGACAAGTTCACGGCCGCGTTCGACTTCAAGGAGGCGGTGCGCAGAGTCGTCATCGACGTGGGCCACGCGCACTTCTGGGACATTACGGCCGTGGCCGCGCTGGACAAGGCGGTCATCAAGTTCCGCCGCGAGGGTGCCGAGGTGGAGGTGCTGGGCCTGAACGCGGCGAGCGCCACCATCGTGGACCGCTTTGGCGTGCACGACAAGCCAGGCGAGATCGACAAACTCTTCAGCCACTGACCGGGAGCGACCCATGACGGACGTACTGGCGTGCATCGACGGTTCGCGTTCTGCCGAGGCCGTGTGCGACTACGCGGCCTGGGCGAGCCTGCGGCTGGAGGCACCGCTCACCTTTCTGCACGTGCTTGATCAGCCGCGGCAGCCCGCGGCTGATCTGAGCGGCACCATCGGCCTGGGGACGCGCGAGCACCTGCTGGAGGAGCTTGCGTCGCTGGATGAAAAGCGAGGGCGGGTGGCGCTGGAGCAGGGCCACCTGATGCTGGAGGCCGCGCGGGAGCGGGCCGTGGCGGACGGCGTGCCCCGGCCAGAGATTCGGCAGCGCCACGGCGACCTGGTGGAAACGCTCGGCGAGATGGAGCAGCACATCCGCCTGCTGGTGATCGGCAGGCGGGGGGAGCGCGGGGGCAGCCTGGGACAGCACGTGGGCGGGCACCTGGAGAACGTGATCCGCACCATGCACCGGCCCATCCTGGTTACGCCCCTGCGGTTCACGCCGGTGCGGAGTGCCATGCTGGCGTTCGACGGCAGCGCAACCACCCGCAAGGGAGTGGAGATGCTGGCGGGCAGCCCGCTGTTCCGCGGCCTTCCCATCCACCTGGTGCTGGTCGGCGCGGACGGCGGAGAGGCCGCGGCGCAGCTGCATCGCGCGCGGCAGGTGCTGGTGGATGCCGGCTTCGACGCGCCCGTCGCCATCCGCGCGGGCGAGGTGGAGCCCACGCTGCACGCGTACCAGGCGGAGCACGGCATCGACCTGCTGGTGATGGGGGCATACGGCCACTCACGGATCCGCCAGTTCCTCGTGGGCAGCACGACGACCACCATGCTCCGCACGAGCGAGACCCCGCTGCTTTTGTTGCGGTAACGGTGGCGGGGTTTCCGCCTTCCACCGCAGCTGCCGCCTCCGTCCCGCGGTCCGGTCCAGGACGCTCACCTAATCTCTGCCGTCGCATGTCGGCCTTCGCCGTTTCCGCAGGCGGCGCTCTGTCCAGGGTGAACAAGACCGGGGAGTCACTCGGTCATCCCCATTCCGCCCGAAGCCGCGGAAAGGACGGGCAAACTCCCCGACGGACGAGTGCGTCAGCACCGCGCCTGCGTCGTGAACCCGCTCCCGCGGCCGGGCTAAGTCACACGATACCGGCGAACTAACGGTAAAAACCGACGGCTTGAACGCAACCCTTGGAGGAATCGTTGGCATCACGCGGAGAATTCCGCCGATCGCGGTCCATCGCATAGCACAGTGCGCCGACCAGCAGCACAAGCGAAACCCCTCACCGGAGCACCGGCGAGGGGATTTTCACACCTTCGCACCTTCGCACCTTCGCACCTCCGTCACTGGCTGCTCTCGACCACCATCCTCGCGGCCAGGGCGGCGGCGGCCGTGGCGACGGCCGCGTCGTCGGGGAGGGGGCGGGGCTCGCCGTCGGCTTCGCCGTACCAGACGACGGTGCCGTTGCGCGAGTCGACCATGGCGGCGCTGATGCGCACCATCCCGGTGGCGCCGTCGGGGGCGGGGATCCAGCGGGCGTCGCGGATCACCAGCGCCAGGCGCGCGTCCATCAGCGAGGTGTAGCGCCGCACGCGCATGGCCAGCTCGCCGATGATGTAGCGCTCGCCGCGGTGCTGGAAGGCGCCGGGGGGGAGCGTGGCCGGATCGGGGGCGTAGTTGGGGATGCGCCGCATGGAGGCGCGGAGCTGGTCCGGCGTGATCCACACCGTGCGCGTGTCCCGCTCGCCCAGCGCGAACACCACCTCGGCCGTCGCCTTCTCGCGGCTCACGTTGAGGCCGCTGGCCGTCTGCACGGGGAGGATCAGCACGCGCTGGCCGCCCAGGTCCATGGCGGGCATCGCCACGGCGCCCTTGGGCGGCTCGGCGGGGCGCGGAGGCTGCGGCGCCTGCGCGGCCGGACGCGCGCAAGCCGCCAGCACGGCCACCGACGCGAGCGCGAACGCCCGCGCGCGAAGCGAAGTTCGTTTGATCATCCGATTGTCGTAGGATTCCCCGCGAGATCCCTCGTCCCCGACGCACTCAGGACTAAGGACTAAGGACTAAGGACTAAGGACTAAGGACTAAGGACTAAGGACTTAGGACTTCTGTTACCGGGCACCGCGCGCCACACTCGGCCCCTACAGCAGATGCCCCCCATCCACCGGGATCACCGCCCCCGTGATGTGCCGCGCGTACTCCGAGCAGAGGAAGACGACCACGTTGGCCACGTCCTGCGGATCGCCCAGGCGGCCCAGGACGGCGCGCTCGCGGGCGGTGTCCAGGATCTCCGCCGGCACGCCGCTGGTGAGGCGCGTGGTGCGGATGTAGCCCGGCGCCACGGCGTTCACGTTGACGTTGCTGGGCCCCAGCTCCAGCGCCGCCGAGCGGGTGAGCCCCAGCAGCCCGGCCTTGGAGGCG
>DASQZE010000447.1:0-3281 GCA_035638875.1 Longimicrobium sp. | reverse complement strand
CCGTGCCGCCGAAGCGCTGCGCCTCGGGCACCTCCGGCCCGCCCGCCCCCTTCTCGCCGCTGCCGCCCTTGGCGGGGGCCTCGCCGCCGTCGCCGCCGCACGCCGCCAGCGCGGTCAAAAGCGCGCACCCCCAGACTCGCTTGCTCATACCCATGCTGCTCGTTCCGTATGGATGTGGTGCCGGAGGTCCCCGGTCGTCGACCTCGCAATCCCACCCTGTACTTGCGTGTGGGAAACGGTGTTCCCGCGCACGGCGGAACGGGCGGGGGGACTGCCCCGCCATGCCGCCGCCGGCCCGGCGTGCGCGTCCGGGTCCCGCCGCCGCCGGCAGGCGGGGCCCGGACGGCTGGGAAGGCTACCGCTGGCGGTTGGCCGGGATGTACCAGTCGCGGATGTTCACGATCTTGCTGCGAACGTCCATCTCTACCCCCTGCGGGCGCGCGCCCAGCCCGGCCAGGTCCTCGGACCAGTACAGGAAGGTGATGGGCTGGTCCTGCTGCAGGATCTGCGAGTACTGCGCCCAGATGGTCTTGGCCTGCGCTGCGTCCGTGGCCGCCAGCCCCTGCACCATCAGCTGGTCCGCCTGGGGATTGCAGTAGCCCGTGCGGTTGGCCGAGTTGGCGATCCTGGCCTGCGCGCAGCTGAAGAGGGGCGTGGGATCCACCTTGAAGGTGTCCAGGCTCCAGTTGGCCAGCACGGCCATGTAATTCCGCGCCTTGTACTGCTGCAGCATGGACTGGAACTCCTGCGGGCGGAGCTGCAGGTCCACGCCGATCTGCTTGAGCTGCTGCTGCACCACCTGCGCGATGTCGGCGTGCAGGCGGTTTGCGGAGTTGATGGTCAGGTCCACGCGCAGCGGCTGCCCGCCCTTTTCCACGATCCCGTCGCGGTTGCTGTCGGCGTACCCGGCGGCCGCCAGCAGCTGCTTGGCCTGGTTCACGTCGTACGGCAGGGGATCCATGGCCGTGTACAGGGGGCTCCACTCGGGGATCATCCCCACGGCGGGGCGGCCAAAGCCCTTGAGCAGCGCGTCGATGATCTGCTGGCGGTTGATGCCCAGCGTCATGGCGCGGCGCACCTGCGCGTCGTTGAACGGCGGCTTCTCGTTGTTCCACGCGAAGAAGGTGAACTCGCGCGACGGGTAGTGGCGAAGCTCGGCCCCCTGCTGGTTCTGCACCTGCGAGCCCTGGTCGGGGAGCAGGGTGTAGCCGATCATGTCCGCCGTACCGTTGATCAGCTCGCGGACCATCGTCGTGGCTTCCGGGACGACGCGGAACACCACGCGGTCCAGGTTGGGACGTCCGCCCAGCGCCCTGGGAAAGTCGGGATTCGCCGCGAGCGTCACGGACTGGGTGGGGCGCCACTCCACGAACTTGAAGGGGCCGCTGCCCACCGGGTTGCGGTTGAACGCGTTCTGGGTGAGCTGCGCCGGGGCCACGCCCTTTAGCAGGTGCTGCGGCAGCGGCGGCCACCAGAAGCCGTCCAGGGCCTGCGCGTGCGGCGACTCGAAGCCGAAGCGCACGGTGAACGAGTCCACCACCGTGGCGGACTTGACCAGGTTCATGTACGCGGAGCCCAGCAGCGACGCCGTGGCCGGGTCCTTGGCCAGGTCAAAGGTGAACTTGACGTCGTTGGCCGTGACCGTGGGGCCGTCGTGCCACTTGACGTCGCGGCGCAGGTGAAAGGTGACGGACGTGTCCGTGAGCTCCCACCGCTCCGCCAGCCAGGGCACGGGCTGCAGCTTGGCGTCGTACTGGATGAGCGGCGTGAAGAGCATGTGCTTCACGACGTCGTCCGACGTAAGGTGCGTGTTGGTGACGGGATTGAAGGACTGGAAGTCCGACAGCACGCTGATGGCCGCCGTGCCGCCCTGCACCGGCGTTCCCTTGTCGGCGCCGCCCTTTGCGTCGCCGCCCCCGCCTTTCCCTCCGCCACAGGCGGCAGCCGTCACGATGGCGGCGATGGCCGGCAGCAGGCGCCGGGCCCTGGATGCGCTCATTCCTCCCCCTCTCACGTCGTCGGTCCCGAACGCGCCGGCACGGTACCAGCCGGCCCCAAGACGCGCTCAGCGATGCCAAGTCCATGCCGGGTCTTCGTACCGCACCCGGTGCCCCTCCGCCCTTTGCAATTCCTCGCCCGTCAGCCCGCTCCGTTGCAGCCGTACCCCGAGCTCCGCTTCCCACCCCGCCGCCAGCGCTTCCACGAGCCGGTCCCACGCCGGCGCGGCGCCCAGCAGCTCCGCCAGCGTGGCCGGCGGCTCCGGCGGCGACCCCTGCGCGTCCGCCCGGAGCAGCGCCGCCACGGCGGACTGGTCGTCCTCGATGGGGAGCGAGCCGTGCTGCAGCATCACGCCCCGGTCCGACCGCTGCGCGCTCCCCACCAGCTTGTGTCCCCCTGCCGTGACCTCGCCCTCCACCGGCTGCTCGAAGCAGGGCGCGAGCGACGGCAGCGGCGCGCGCGCGGCCCCGGCCGGCTGCAGGTGCGCGGGGACGCCGATCCGGGCCAGTCCTGCCACGAGCGCGCGGTTGAGCGCCGCGTAGCTCTGCCGCGGACCGCCCAGCGCACCTTCGCGCGTCGCGACGGAATACGTGAGCTCGCGATGGTGCAGCACCGCGCGTCCGCCGGTGGGGCGGCGCACCACGTCCAGCCCGCGCCGGCGGATCTCGTCGCGGTCGTAGCCGCCGGACGGCTGGTTGCGGCCCAGCGACAGGCACGCCGGGCTCCAGCGGTACACGCGCAGCACGGGCGGGCCGCCGGCGCGCACGCTTTCCGCCAGCGCCTCGTCCACGGCCATGTTCCAGGCGCCGGGTGCGGGCGGCGTGTCCAGCAGGCGCCACGCGACGCCTTCCACCGTATGTTGCGGATGCATGTGTGCCGAGATTAGACCGCGGACCGTGTGCGCGTCAAGGTGAGGCGGATTCCGTGGTAGTACGCTCCGTGGCGGATTGGCTGCGGTGGGCGGTGCGTACGACGGCGAGCGAGGGCCTGGGCGGATCGGCCGAGTTCGCGCCGGGCGAATGAATTCGCTGCAACAAACACACGAAGTCCGCCTGCGCGGACTGCCGGCTCGCGGCTTGGAGTCCGGAGTCCGTGCTGAAGTTCTCCCCCTCCTGCCCGCGAAGCGGGGGAGGGGGCCGGGGGGAGGGGGCTCTCGGTTCAGACCGGGTAGATTGTTTACAAATCAGCCTGGCAGGATGGTTGACAGTTTGGAGCTGGATCACGCGCATGTGGTGCACCCTTCAGGAGGTGAGCCTCATGCCAGAACCACTGCATACTGTGAA
>DASQZE010000446.1:0-2490 GCA_035638875.1 Longimicrobium sp. | reverse complement strand
GCGGCGCCTTTGCGTGGATGGAGCACGACCACTGGTTCGATGCCACGCCCGGGGGCGGCACCGTGCTGCGCGACGAGTTCCGCTTCGCCGCGCCGCTGGGCGTGCTGGGGCGGATGGTGGAGGCGCGGGTGCTGCGGCGCTACATGACGAGTTTCCTGGAGCGTCGCAACGCCGTCATCAAGCGCGTTGCCGAGTCGGACGAGTGGCGGGAGTTCCTGCCGGACGGGCGGTGACGGCGGTGCCGCTGCCATGGATATAGCATGGTTCTGGATAGCCGATTCCGGCCGCACGGCACCGTGCTCCACCCACGGCACCCCGCCCGTGCCGGACCTGTCGGCGAAGGCCGATAGTGCGGGTTCCTTGCCGCGAATTCATTCGCCGGGGGGCCGGATGCCGGATGGGTCGGCACCCGCATCCATCTGCCCGAGTCCCAAAAACGCATTTGCCGCCGTGGTCGTCCACGGCGGCAGATGCGTTTTGGGCGATGAGCCGGGATTCGGCTCAGTTGTCGGCGTTCACGGCGGGGGGCCGGCCGGCGCCGCCCCCGGTGCGCGTCCAGACCGCGATGGCGCCGCAGCCGGCGGGCGCGTTGCGCAGGTCGGACGGGACGGCGGCGGCATCCACGTAGGTCTCGATGCCGTCCACCATGCTCTGGTCCACCATGGCGTCAATGGCCACGGGCGCCACCTCGCCCGCCGGCGTGCGCGGGTTCACCAGCTGGCCGTCCACCAGCACTCGCAGCGGGCACTCCGTCAGGCGGCCCTCGATCACGCGGCGGGCGATCAGCAGGCGGTCGTCGCCGCTGGCGCCCGCGCGGCGGATGGCCACGCCCGGCGACCACGCGATCATGTCGCTGATGTGGCCCGGCCGCATGGCTTCCACGTCGTCGCGGGTAACGAAGGTGCCCCGGCCCGTGCGCAGGCGGTGGTGAAAGGCTGCCATGTCCGGCCGGGGGAGCGACTGCGCGCGTCCCAGGATGGTGATGGGCGCCAGGAGCTGGGCGCCCTTGCGCACCCGCACCTCGATGCTGGTAAACGGATACGCCTCCGTCAGCACCACCTGCGCCACCTCCGGGTACCCGCGGACGCGGACCCGGACGCGGTACGCGCCCAGGCGGCGGAGCGGGAGGCGAAAATGGCCCAGCGAGTCCGTGCGGCGGGAGCGGTTGAGCCGCCCCCATCCATCGAACACCTCCACGCGCGCATCGGCGATGGGCGCGCGATCCGCATCGTCCACGACGATTCCCTCCAGGTGAACCTGCTGCTGGGCGTGCAGCCGAGCGGCAGGTGTCAGGGCGAACAGGCAGAGCAGGAGAACGGCAAAGCGCATCATTGGGGACGTCCGGGGGAGAACAAGGGCACCGCGGCGACATCTATTGTATTCAGATGTCCCCGGAGTCCGCCAGCTTCACCATCGCCCCGGAACGCCATCGGTGTACGATTGCGCACGCATGGGGCCATCGGTGTGGTTCGGACCTTTGGCTGATATGGGTTCAACGGCCGGCTGAATGCACGGGTGGGCACCGCGGACGTGTCGCGGAAGCGATCGACCCGCCTTCACTCGATCCCGTACAGCCGCAGCACGATGCGCTCGAAGAGCCGGCCGGGGACGAACGGCTTGCCCGCGGCGGCGGCCCGCTCCCCCACCGGCCCGGCCAGGTAGCGCATCCGCGGCGACGGCGTGTCCAGCACGCGCGCCACGACCCGTGCGACACCCTCCGGGTCCGCGCCGCGTGCCTCGTCCTGCTCGATGACCGTCATCGCCCGGCCGAAGCGGCGCGCGTACGGAGACGGGGTCGCCGCGCCGGACGACAGGCGGCGTCGCGCGGTAAGGCCCGTGCGGTAGTTGCCCGGCTCGATGAGCACCGCGTGGATGCCGAACGGCCGCACTTCGCCGCTCAGCGCCTCCGTGAACCCCGCTACGGCGAACTTGCCCGCGCTGTCTGCCGCCTGGAACGGCAGCCCCACCCGCCCGCCGATGGAGCCGATGTTCACGATGCAGCCGCGCCCCGCCGCGCGCATGGCCGGCAGCACCGCCCGGCAGACGCGCCACACGCCCAGGAAGTTGGTCTCCAGCTGCGCGCGGGCCTCGTCCGCCGGCGTGTCCTCTACCGCGCCCGCCAGCGCCCACCCGGCGTTGTTCACCACCGCGTCGACGCGCCCCGCGCGTTCCAGCACCGCCGCCACGGCGCACTCCACGGACGCGTCGCTGTCCACGTCCATCGCCAGCATCTCGATCCCGTCCTCCGCCCGCGCGTCCTCCCCCGCGCGCCGGCTGGTGCCGAACACCCCCCACCCGCGCGAAACCAGACCGCGCGCACGCCTGCCCGATGGCCGGATGATGCGCCGGTGATGAGAACGGCTCGTTCGTGGGACCACATGGATCGCGTGGGCGAAGGTCAGCGTCAGGCCAGACACCCGAAAGAGGACGTACGCGACATTGTCGGTAACGACGTTTCGACCCTGCGGATTCTGACGAGGGATGGCGAGG
>DASQZE010000445.1:0-7280 GCA_035638875.1 Longimicrobium sp. | reverse complement strand
GCCCGCTGCTACGAACAGCGGTAAGAAACTGCTACATGCGAGAACTGAAGGCACTCCTGCCCTACCTGCGCCGCTACCGCGGGCAGATCGGGGTGGGGCTGGCCGCCGTGGTGGTGTCCAACGCAGTGGGCAACCTGGGGCTGGAGTTCGTCAAGCGCGGCATCGACGTGCTGGAGGCGCCGGACGGCACCCGGGCGCTCGTGGCGCGGTACGCGACGTATTCCGTGCTCCTGGCGCTGGCGGCGGGCATCGGGCGCTTCTGGATGCGAAAGATCCTCAACGGGGTCAGCCGCCTGGTGGAGCTGGACCTGCGCGACGACTTCTTCGCCCGCCTGCTGGTGCTGGACGCGCCCTTCTACGCCGGCAACCCCACGGGCGAGATCATGTCGCGCGCCACCAACGACATCGGCGCGGTGCGGATGGTGGCTGGCCCGGCGTACATGTACCTGGCCAACACGGTGGTCTTCGGGGCCATGGCGGTGGTGCGGATGTCGTTCATCGACCCGTGGATGACGTTCATCTGCATGCTCCCCATGCTCCTGCTGCCGCCCGTGACCCTGTGGTTCGGCAAGCTGATCCACGACCGCTTCGAGGGGATCCAGGAGCAGCTGGGCATCCTCTCCACCATGACGCAGGAGAACCTGGCGGGGCAGCGCATCGTCAAGGCGTACGGGCAGGAGGCGCCGCAGACCACGCGCTTTCGCGCGCTGGCGCAGGAGACGATGCGCCGCAACGTGGACCTGGCCCGCACCTCCGGCCTGTTCTATCCCTCCCTGGGGCTGCTGGCCGGGCTGGCGATGGTGCTCGCGCTCTGGTTCGGGGGCCGGGCCCTCGTGTCCGGGCGCATCTCCACGGGCGACCTGGTGCTCTTTCTCCTCTACCTGGGGATGCTCAGCTGGCCCATGATCGCGCTGGGCTGGGTGGTGAACCTGTTTCAGCGCGGCGCGGCGTCCATGGGGCGCGTGTCGCGCATCCTGGAGACGGTGCCGCGGGTGGCCGACGCGCCGGACGCCGTGGCGCCGGCGGACGTGCGGGGGGAGATCGAGTTTCGCGGCGTGCGCTTTCGCCACCCGGGGACGGAGCGCGACGTGCTGCGCGAGGTGTCGTTCCGCATCCCCGCGGGCGCCACGGCCGCCATCGTGGGGCCCACGGGATCGGGGAAATCGACCGTCATCTCCCTGCTGGCGCGGATGTACGATCCCACGGAGGGCGCGGTCCTGGTGGACGGCACCGACCTGCGGCAGTGGAAGCTGTCGCGGCTGCGCGAGGCCGTGGCGCTGGTGCCGCAGGACACCTTCCTGTTCTCCGAGACCATCGCGGAGAACCTGGCGCTGGGCTTCGACGAGCCGGACGACGCGCGTCGGCTGCAGCGGGTGCGCGCGGCGGCGGCCGTGGCGCGGCTGGACGAGACGGTGCAGGCGTTTCCGGGCGGATACGATACGGTGCTGGGGGAACGCGGCATCAACCTGTCCGGCGGGCAAAAGCAGCGGGCGGCGCTCGCGCGGGCCGTGGCGCGGGATGCGCCCATCCTGCTGCTGGACGATGCGCTTTCGGCGGTCGACACGCAGACGGAGCACCGCATCCTGGAGGGACTGAAGGAGATCTTCACGGGGCGGACGAGCGTGATCGTGAGCCACCGCGTTACGGCGGTGATGCACGCGGACCTCATCCTGGTGATGGACGACGGGCGCCTGGCGGAGCGCGGCACGCACGCGGAGCTGCTGCGGCGGGGCGGCGTCTATGCCGCGCTGCAGCGCCGCCAGCTGCTGGCGGAACAGGTCGCGGGTGACGACCTGCTTGCAGCCGCGTCAGACGCTGTCTAGATTGGCGCCTACAAAGGTTCCCCTCCCCCCGATCTTCATGAACGACCTTCGCCTCTACGTGCAGGGCGACCACACGACCGCGGAACGCCTGCGCGAGATCCTCGCGCGCGAGGGGTTCCGCATCGCGGAGCAGCCCCACGCCGACACGCCGGCCGCGGCCGGCATCGTGGTGGAGGTGGATTCCGCCCTGCCGCCGGCGGCGCGCGACGCGGCGGGCCGCCTGCAGGAGCTGGAGCGCGCGGTGCTGGAGCTGCGCAACCTGGACGTGGCCAAGAGCCAGTTCCTCACCAACGTGTCGCACGAGCTGCGCACGCCGCTCACGGCCATCGTCACCTACGGCGAGATCCTGCGCGACGGGCTGCTGGGCGAAATCTCGCAGCGCCAGCGCGAGGCCATCGAATCGATGATCGGCAGCTGCCGGCAGCTGCTGGGGATGATCGAGGAGATCCTCACCTACGCCCGCACCAACGCCTCGGCCATCGACATCCGCCCGGTGGAGTTCCGGCTGGAGGACGTGGTGGAGACGGTGCGCGACATGAACGCGTCGCTGCTGGAGCGAAAGACGCTCGGCTTCGGCACGCACTACGACGGCGGCATCGCGCAGGCGTGGGCGGACCGCGACAAGGTGGCGCACGTGCTGGGCAACCTCATCGGCAACGCCATCAAGTTCACCCCCGAGAGCGGGTGGGTAAAGGTGGTCGCGCGCCCTGCGCCGGGGCAGGCGGGGTGGCTGCAGGTGGAGGTCGCCGACAGCGGCATCGGCATCGACCCGCAGCACCACGAGCTCATCTTCCGCGAGTTCGCGCAGGTGGATGCCAGCCGTGCCCGCGTGCACCACGGCACGGGGCTGGGCCTTTCCATCGCCCGGCGCTTCGTGGAGCTGCACGGCGGGCGCATCTGGGTGGAGAGCCAGCTGGGCGAGGGCAGCCGCTTCTTCTTTACGCTCCCCTCCATCCACGCCGCAGACGTGGCGGCTGCGGTGGCGGCGAACGCCGCGAGAACGGACGCGGACGCGTGACGGACGCGGTGACGACGGCCAGGACCGTCCTGCTGGTGGAAGACAGCGACGCCATTCGCGACGCCTTCACCATCCTGCTGGAAGACGCGGGCTACACCGTGCTGGGCGCGGGCACCGGCGGCGACGCGCTGCGGATGGCGGCCGAGCACCTGCCGGACCTGATGCTGCTGGACATGGGCCTGCCCGACATGACGGGGCTGGACGTGGTGCGGCAGGTCAAGGCCGACGCGGGCACGGCGGGCATCTCCGTGGTGGCCGTCACGGGGCGCGACGAGGCGTCGGACCGTCGGGCGTGCCTGGCCGCCGGCTGCGCCGCGTACATCGTGAAGCCCGTGAACACGCAGAAGCTCGTGCGCGACCTGCCGGGGTTCATGGGGGACGAGAAAGTGCGTTAGTGCGGGAGTGCGGGAGGTGCTGTCTGGATACGCCCGGGGAGTGCGATGCAAGAGAAATCCGGATGGCCCGAGGGATATTTCGAACGTTTAGAGACCCTCGCCCGCGATCTGCCTGACGATTTCCGGCGGCCGGAACCGCTCCCGCAGTCACGGGATCGTGAGCCACTCGCGAGCGTGGATGCGGACGAAACCGTGCACGCCCGGAGTCTTGGCCGGAGCGACGCGCGGAGTCCCATCCGGAGCGAATGAATTCGCCGCTGGAAATTCGCGAAGTCCGCCTTCGCGGACTTGTACGGCAGCCATCCGTATCCGCAGGTGCAAAATCGAGCCGTTGAAGCCCCGTTCGGCGAGCGCAAGCGAGCCGCGACGGGGCCTCTGGCGTTCCCGGCGGCAGGGTTTTCCGCTCCGGCAAATGCGCGCTACGCCCGACGGACCCTGCCGGACAGAGCGAATGAATTCGCCGCAACGAAGACACGAAGTCCGCCTGCGCGGACTACCCGTCACGGGAGAGTGCCACGCCGGCACGGAGTTCCAGGATCGGCTGGGATCGGCCGTTGCCGTTCACGCAGTTGAAGCCTCACGCCGTTTGTGAGGCTTTCCGCAGTCGTTGCGGCGGCTTCAGCCGCTCAGGCCACGGACGGATTTCTGGATTTGGGGCGGGCGATGGATGGCGGAAAAGCACATCTCTTGCGTGAATCCCGAAGCGTCCCCCCGGCCGCGCATCCGCTCCCCCCGATCCACACCGCTCCATGCACAGACGATCCGCCGTCCGCACCGTGCTGTTGATGGCTGCGCTCTCCGCCTGTGCCCAGGCCGGGCGCCCTGTGAGCGACGGCGCCGCACCGTCCCAGGCGGGCCCCGAGCCGTCCGACCGGCCGCAGAACCTGAAGGTGCTGCCGGACACGATGTCGCACGACGCGGTGATCGCCGTCATGCGCAACTTCACCACGTCGCTGGGGGTGCGCTGCGGCTACTGCCACGTGCCGTACGATCCCGCCAAGCCGGATTCGCTGAACTTCGCCTCGGACGCCAGGCCGGCCAAGGACGTCGCGCGCGGGATGATGCTGATGGTGCGCGAGATCAACGGCGACATCCTGCCCGACATCCCGCAGCTGGGCGCCAACCCCATGCAGGTGGGATGCGTGACCTGCCACCGCGGCGCCCCGCGTCCCGTGACGCTGGAAGACACGGTGGCGAGCGTGGCGCGGGCACAGGGCGCGGATTCCGCCGCGGCGGCGTACGGGCGGCTGCGGACGCAGTACTACGGCCGCGGCACGTACGATTTCGGCGAGCGCGCGCTGAGCACGGCGGCCGCGCGGCTGGCGGCGGAGGGACGCCAGGCGGAGGCCCGGCGCATCCTGGAGCTGAACGCGCAGCAGTACCCGAACTCCGCGGGCGTGGCGGTAGAGCTGGGCCGCGTGCTGGAGACGCTGGGCGAGCGGGACCGCGCCGTCGAGCAGTACCGGCGCGCGCTCACCCTCCAGCCCACCAACCGCCCCGCGCAGGAGCGTCTGCGGGCGCTGGGCGTGCAGCCGTAAGGGCCCGCCTGAACGATCCACGCAATCCTGGGAAACGCATCGGGCGCCACTCGCGGAGTGGCGCCCGATGTAATCTCCACCCCGGCACGTGCTCGCCGGCGCGCGCAATTCTTCCCATGCAGTCCGCGCAGGCGGACTTCGTGATGTGCCAGCCGCGGTTTCACCCGCCGGGACTCGGGGCCGGCCATGGTGCCGGGTTGTGGCCACCCCCAGGCACCCACCCATCGCGCCCTGCCGCGTTTCACTCCAGCCGCACGATCACTCCCTCGTCGCCGCGCAGTGCGACGGTGGCCTCCACGCGGTCCCCGGCGCGGTCGGGATGGGTGCCGAGCGCCACCGTCCCCCATCCACCGAAGTCCAGCGACGCCGGCTCCGCGCCCAGGTTCAGCACGACCAGGAAGCGCGTGCCGCCGTGCGAGCGGTGATAGGCCAGCACGGCGCCGTCCGCATCCACCGGCGCCCAATCGCCCACGTGCAGCGCGGGCTCGCGGCGGCGCAGGTCAAGCAGCGCGCGGTGCAGGGTGAGCATGCTGCCGGGGTCCACCCGCTGCGCCTGCACGTTGTTGCTCGCGAAGTCGCCGGCCACGGGGAGCCACGGCTCGCCCGTCGTGAAGCCGGCGTGCGGCTCGACGGACCACTGCATGGGCGTGCGCTCGGGGTCGCGGCCCAGCCCCCGGCCGGGAAGGTTCTTTTCCCACGGGTCCTGCACGCGCTCCGGCGGAATCGCCACGTCGTGCATCCCGATCTCGTCGCCGTAGTAGAGGGTGGGCGTGCCGCGCAGGGTCAGCAGCAGCATGGCGGCCACCCGCGCCTGCGCCGGACCCACGCGGCTGGCCACGCGGTGCCGGTCATGGTTGCCCAGCACCCAGTTGGGCCACGCGCCCGGCGGCAGCAGCGACTCGTATCGCCGCACGGCCGCGTCGATGACGCGCGCATCCCACGGCAGCTTGATGAGCTGGAAGTTGTAGGGAAAGTGCACGCCGCGGCCGCCCTCGCCGTAGTAGGCCATCAGCCGGTGCACCTCGTTGTAGATCTCGCCGATGAGCACGCGGTCGCCGTACGTCTCCACCAGCGCGCGCATCCGGGCGATGAGCGCGTGCACCTCCGGCCGGTCCGCCGAGTTCACGCGAAGCAGCGAATCGTACGGATCGTCCACCCCCTCCACGTACCCCGGATTCGGCGGATTGTCGCGGAAGTCCGCGTCCTTCATCACCACCTGCACGGCATCCACCCGCACGCCGTCGGCGCCGCGCCCCAGCCAGAAGCGCAGCACGTCCATCATCTCCATCTCCACGGCCGGGTTGCGCCAGTTCAGGTCCGGCTGCTCACGGAGAAAGGTGTGCAGGTAGTACTGGCCCGTGGGCGCGTCCCACTCCCACGCGCTGCCGCCGAACGCGCTGCGCCAGTTGTTGGGGGGCCCGCCGTCCGCAGCGGCATCGCGCCAGACGTACCAGTCGCGCTTGCGGTCGTGGCGCGCGGCGCGGGAGGCCGCGAACCAGGGATGGCCGTCGGAGGTGTGGTTGGGGATGTAGTCCACGATGACGCGGATGCCCCGCGCGTGCGCCTCGGCCACGATGCGGTCCCAGTCCACCAGGCTGCCGTAGGCGCGGTCCACGGCCTGGTGGTCGGTGACGTCGTAGCCGAAGTCGCGCATGGGCGAGGGGTAGAACGGGCTGATCCACACCGCGTCCACGCCCAGCCAGCGCAGGTAGTCCAGCCGCTGCACGATGCCGCGCAGGTCGCCCACGCCGTCGCCGTTGGTGTCCTGGAACGAGCGCGGGTAGATCTGGTAGACCACCCCGCGCTGCCACCACGCCGGTTCCGCCGGCCCGGCTTCGACGTCCATCGCGTCCGGCATCATCCCCTCCGCCTCGGTCCTTGCCGACCCCTCCGCCCCCTCCGCCATCCGACCTCCCTGGTCCGATAGAACCGAGCACAACGCAGACTTTGTCGATCCGCACGGGGTCCCCCACCCCCCTCGTTCCTCGGGGAGAGGGGGAGAACTGCATCTGCATTCGGCATTCGTGCACGGGGCGCGTTCCAGCGGACGCCCCCACCGCTCGCTCAGGCTCGCACCTCCCCCAATAACCCCTGGGGAAGGTGAACTTCATCTGCGCCCAAACCCCGTGCCGGCGTGGCACTGGCCCATGCCGGACAGTTCGCGCAGGCGGACTTCGCAAATTTCCAGCGGCGAATTCATTCGCTCGTCTGGAGGGGGCGTGGGCACGGACGGAGATCGTGCCGGAATCGCGTAGACCCGGCCTGAGCGGATAAATCCGCCGCTGGGACTGCCATAAGCCCTGTCTCGCGCTGACGCGCGATGCGAACAGGGCTTCAACCGCGTCAAAGACGAACGTCGCCGGTGGCGTGGCACTCGCCCGTGACTGACAGTCCGCGCAGGCGGACTTCGCGAATTTCCAGCGGCGAATTCATTCGCTCGTCTGGAGGGGGCGTGGGCACGGACGGAGATCGTGCCGGAATCGCGTAGACCCGGCCTGGAGCGGAT
>DASQZE010000444.1:0-4513 GCA_035638875.1 Longimicrobium sp. | reverse complement strand
TGCGGACGGATGCCGTCCGCACCTCCAGCTGCACCGTCTGCCCCGCCTGCAGCCGGACGGGGGACGGCGCGCCGGACGCGAAGCCCACCCGCTCGGCGCGCACCGTGTAGTCGCCGGCGGCGCGGGCGCGGAGGGTGTAGCGCCCCTGCGCATCCGCCAGCGCCACCGCCTGCCGCTCGCCCGCGGGCGTCGCCAGCACGACCAGCGCGCCGGGCACGGGCTGCCCCGTCTCCGCCTCCACCACGCGCCCCGCCACCGTCTGCGCCGCCGCGGGAGCCGCGATCAGCATCCATCCGGCCAGCATCCATCCCGCCGCCGTCGCGAGCAGCCTCGTGCGCATTCTCAATCCCGGTGTGGCGTGGGTGGATCGGTGTCGTCAGTCGTAGAAGCCGCGGATCGCGCCGCATCATCCACCACGCCGCCCCCGCAGGCGGAATTCGCGTGGAGGTTGCAGTGGATCCATCCCGCCCCGTGCCGCCGTACGAACGCGCATAGGGGAAGGCGCGCGCTGGCGTGTCTCCATGAACGCGCGGACGATGCCGCGTTCTGACCGTCCGCCGCCCGCCCGCCACGATGCGCGGGTCAGGGGGAACGTCCGGTGCCCAATTTCGATCGCATGGAGGTGGTTTCGTGAAGACCAGGATGATGGCGGTCGCGGTGCTGGCCCTGGCGGCGGCGTGCGGAGGACAGAGTGGCGCGCCGGCGGATGCCCCCGCGCCGCAGGCCGGCGGCCCGGCTCTCCCCGAGGGCGGGATCACGGGCGGGGGCGGGCCCAACGTGTTCGTGCTGCTGGGCGCGCGTCAGCAGCTGGCCCTGACGAGCGCGCAGGTGACCACGCTGGATTCCATCGGCCGCGTGTGGTCCGTGCGCAACGACAGCCTGCAGCGGCAGCTCCGCGCGCCCCGCGAGCGGACGGAGATCCCCGTCGTGCGCCCCGTGCTGGAGCAGATGGCGGTGAACAACGACGCCGCCAACCGCCTGGTGGAGAACGTGTTGAACGCGGAGCAGCAGCGCATTGCCTGCACGCTCCCCGTGGTGCAGACGGACCGCCGGGGCCCCTCCTACACCACCGCCCCACCGCCGGGGACCACCCGTGCGGGCGGACGCAACGGGCTGGGCCAGCGCGCCCGCCGCGACACCGTGCCGGGGACGCGGATGCGCCGCGGCTGGCCCTGGTGCGGGGCCGTGACGGCGGCGGACAGCGCCGGCTGAGGGAGTGGATATCGCACGAGCCCCTTGAACCCGGGCGGGGGGAGAGGGTATCATGTAGGCGTGCGTCCTTCCGCGCCGCGAATGCGAGCGGGACGATGCACGGACGCCGCCCGGGCTGGGCGGCGCTCCCCGCGGTCCAGGCAGTCTACCCCAGGCGCGTTGCCGCCTGCACGGATGCCCACCGACAAAGACCAGGCCGGCGGTGCCCCGCGAAGGTTCGCGAGGGTGACGGACCGCGCGCCGGCGACACGACCTGTACTGATGGAAGACCGAGAACGTCTGCAGTGGCTCCTGGCCCGGTCCCGGCACGCGGTGCGTACGCCCCGCGACCCGATCTGGGGAATCATCCTCCTCCATGCCTCACCGCTCCTTGCCGCGTCCTTGCTGGCGCTGCTCCTGGGGCGTCCGGACGCCGCCGTGGCGACGCTGGGGCTGGTCCTGCTCACGCTGGGCCTGGTGCACACCATCACGCGGCCGCGCCGTCTGGCGATGGCCACGGTCCGGGAGGTGAGCCCGAGCCGCTGAGGCCCAAGGCTGCACCTGATTCAAAAGGCGGATCCCCGAGCGGGGATCCGCCTTTTTCGCGTC
Source organism: Longimicrobium sp. (assembly GCA_035638875.1). Taxonomy (GTDB): domain Bacteria; phylum Gemmatimonadota; class Gemmatimonadetes; order Longimicrobiales; family Longimicrobiaceae; genus Longimicrobium. Next base: position 2,713 of record DASQZE010000444.1, on the reverse strand, counting down.
CGGGAGCAGGGTACGGCGACGGAAGAACGAATCCGCCGTCGGGAGGCGGGATCGGAGTGGCGGCGGATCGGAAAGCCCGTCCGGGATCGCGGCCACCCATCCGGAGCGAATGAATTCGCTGCTTTGCCGCAAACAAACACACGAAAATCCATCGTTGGATGTGCGGCACCGGATCTCGGGATCACAATCGCCGCGATCCGTCCGGAGCGAATGAATTCGCCGCTGGAAATTCGCGAAGTCCGCCTTCGCGGACTGCCCGTGGCCAAGTCGAGCGTGTGCACCCCGGCAGACATCCGGCGGGAGTCGTTGACGCACGGTGTCGGCACATCAGCCAGCAGATCCGACGGATGCCGCCAGTCCGCGCAGGCGGACTTCGTGTAGTCGTTGCGGCGAATTCATTCGCTCTGCCCCTCCCGCTTCTCGTCCCGCTTGACGGCGCGCCGTCGCGTCCTTACCGTTGACGTGCAGCATCGACTCAAACCGACGCAATCCGAGCACGCGACGATGAACCCGCGCTTCACCACCACCGCGACCACGACGACCACCCGTCCCACGGCGGGCGGCTGGGCTTTTCGCGCGCGGTAGCTGGAGCAACCACGGGTGAAAGGGCGGCCTCTCGCACGAGAGGCCGCCCTTTTTCGTGCCGCGCCCTCCCGTGCATCCGCCCCGATCCCGGAATTCCGTATCCACCGAGACCACCAGGGGAGCAGACGATGCAAAATCAATCGATGATGGACGCGCACAACGGCGGCGAATCGGCTTCGGGCCGGCGATCGAGGACGGCTTCTACTACGACTTCGCCGTGGACCGGCCGTTCACGCCGGAGGACTTGGCCGCGTTCGAGGGCAAGATGCGCGAGCTGGCCGCCGCGGACGACCCGTTCGAGCGGCGCGAGGTGTCGCGCAACCAGGCGCGGGCGCTGTTCGCGGACGATCCCCTCAAGCTGGAGCGGCTGGAGGAGATCGGCGACGACGAGACGATCTCCGTCTACCGAAACGGCGCGTTCATGGACCTGTGCCGCGGCCCGCACGTGCCGTCCACGGGGCGCATCCGCCACGTTCGCCTGCTGAGCGCGGCGGGCGCGTACTGGCGCGGCGACGAGCGGCGGCAGTCGCTGCAACGCATCTACGGCACGGCGTGGTCATCCGCGGAGCAGCTGGAGGCACACCTCGTCCGGCTGGAAGAGGCGAAGCGCCGCGACCACCGCGTGCTGGGCCAGGCGCTGGACCTGTTCTCGACGGATGCGCGCATTGGCCCCGGGCTCATCCTGTGGCACCCGCGCGGCACGGTGATCCGCGGCGAGGTGGAGCGGTTCGAGCGCGAGCTGGTGCTGCGCCACGGCTACGACATGGTCAGCACGCCGCACCTCGTCGGCGAGGCCATGTTTGCACAATCCGGGCACCTGGACAGCTACGCGGAGGGGATGTGGGGCGCGGTGGAGATGGACGGCCGCCGCTACCGCCCCAAGCCCATGAACTGTCCCGGGCACATCGCCATCTACCAGAACCGCGTGCGCTCGTACCGCGAGCTGCCCCTGCGCTGGGCGGAGTTCGGCGCCGTATACCGGGCGGAGCGCGGCGGCGTGCTGCACGGCATGCTGCGCGTGCGCGGCTTTACGCAGGACGATGCCCACGTCTTCTGCACGCCGGAGCAGCTGCCGGAGGAGATCGGGCGCCTGCTGGACCTGGTGGACCAGGCCCTGGCCGTGTTCGGCTACGCGTACTCAGTGGAGCTGGCCACACGCCCGGACAAGGCCATCGGCGAGCCGGCGCAGTGGGACGAGGCGCAGGCGCTGCTGGCGGACGTGCTGCGGGCGCGGGGGATGGATTTTTCCGTCGACGAGGGCGGGGGCGCGTTCTACGGGCCCAAGCTGGACTTCAAGCTGGTGGATGCGCTCGGCCGCAAGTGGCAGGGCCCCACGGTGCAGCTGGACTTCAACCTCCCGGAGCGGTTCGGGATGGAGTACACGGGCGCCGACAACCGCCCGCACCGTCCCGTGATGCTGCACCGCACGCTGCTGGGATCGATGGAGCGCTTCGTGGGCGGATTGATCGAGCACTACGGGGGCGCGTTTCCCGTGTGGCTGGCGCCCGTGCAGGCGAGCATCATCCCCGTCCGCGAGGAGCACGAGCCTGCCGCGCGCGCCCTGGCGGATGCCGTGCGCGCGGTGGGCCTGCGCCCCGAGCTGCTGCGCGCGGACGGTACGCTCGGCGCCCGCGTGCGCCAGGCGGGGACGATGCGGGTGCCGTACATCGCCGTCGTCGGGGGGCGGGAGGCGGAGTCCGGCACGGTGTCCATCCGCCGCCGCGGCGAGAGCGACGCCGTCTCGGAATCGCAGGACGCGTTCGTCGCCCGGCTTCGCGCGGAGGCGGAGTCGCGCGTCGCGTGGGGCGGGGAAGGAGGGTGACGAACTGCGGAGAACGAGCGGCGGATGGGTAGCGGGTGACGAGCGGGGCCCACGTTGATGAGCGGATCTCCGTCCTGATAACCAAATCCGCAAAAAGAATCGCCTCACACGGAGCCACAGAAGGAATCCGCGAGGAAGCCGGAAACCCTTGTAAAACCTGGATGTTCCGGGAGAGCCAACCGGATTCCAAGGGTCGAAATGCCCTACTTTGCCGCCGAACCTATCCCACAACCTATCCCACTCCCCGACCGGATAAGCGCAGGTTTCCTGCTTTCGCGCCGAGAACAACGGATAGTGTAGGACCGA
>DASQZE010000443.1:0-6667 GCA_035638875.1 Longimicrobium sp. | reverse complement strand
CCACCTGGCTGGACGTGCAGAACGGCGTGGACAAGCGGGGGATGGACAGCTTCGACACCACGCGGCGCTTCATCCGCAACCTGCGCGACGGCGCCACGTTCGTGCACTTTGACCAGGTGATCGACGCGTTCTACAACGCGGCGTGGATCCTGATGTCGGAGCCCACGGGCAACCAGCTCACGAACGCAGCGCGCACGGGGCGCCCGCAGATAGACGGGGAGTTCCCCAAGAACGACGGCAACCCGTACGACCCGCCGGGCACGGCGATGGACGCGCGCAAGCAGGTGGGCTTCGCCACCTTTGGCCCCATCCACCTGCTGCAGGTGCTCAGCGAGGTGCTGGGCCGCGCGCTGCGGGCCACGTGGTGGCAGAAGTGGGGCGTGCACCGCCGGCTGCGCCCGGAGGAGTACGGCGGCCGCGTGCACAACCAGGTCCTCTTCAACCAGAGCGGCGGCACGCAGGGGCGCTCGTACCCCATCCACCCCAGCATCACCACCTCCATCCAGACCGGCGAGCTGCTGCAGCTGTTCAACGTGTCCGGGCCGTTCCCCGAATCGTACCTGCTGCCCCAGGCGTACCCCGAGGGCGCACCCACGCACCCGGCGTACGCCGCGGGCCACGCCACGGGCTCCGGCGCGCTGGCGACCATGCTCAAGGCGTTCTTCGACGAGGACATGCTCATCGAGAACCCCGTGCAGGCCAGCAACGACGGCCTGTCGCTGGTGGCCTACACCGGCGCCGGCGCCGGCAGCATGACGGTGGGCGGCGAGCTGAACAAGCTGGCCGGCAACGTCGCCCTGTTCCGCAACGCGGCGGGCGTTCACTGGCGCTCGGACTACACCGAGTCGCTGCCCCTGGGCGAGGCCATCGCCATCGGCATGCTGCAGGAGATGTCGCTCGGCTTCAACGAGGACGACGCCTTCTTCGAACTCACCAAGTTCGACGGGCAGCGCATCCGCATCTTCGACGGCAAGGTGGTGCCGGTCGTCGTCTGATGACGGGACGGACCGCGGCGGCGCGACCGTGCGCCGCCGCGGGCGGGATGGACGACATCGAACAATCCGGGACCCGCGAGGCCCCCGCCGGCACAGCGCCGGCTGGGGGCCTTTCGCGTCTGCGGAATCGGCGGATCGACAGCGAGAGATGGCCAGCCAGGCCACGCCGGAAGAGCGACCGGCCGGGAGCGCGTGCCCGCCACGCGGCCCGATCGCAGTCCGTGCGGCGGACGGTGAAAGGACGGCCGGGCCCGGGACCACCCGGGCGGCGCCCGCGGAAAGACCGGAAGAAACCAGCAAAGCAGGGCCCGCGAGGCCCCACCCGGCACAGCGCCGGGGCGGGGCCTTTTCGCGTGCCGCCGTGGGGGAAGGCAGCGCGGGGAGGGCGGAGGGCGGCGAATGCCGCATCCAGCGACGGAACGACCTACATCCACAGGGAACCACCATGGCACAGCTACCCAGGCGCGAGGAAGAGCGGCGGCTCGCCGTCCTCGGCATCCGGCGGCAGGCGGCGGAACTGGCGGCCGAGCGGCCGCACCCCGCCGACGAGAACAACGGCGACGAGGTCAACTACAACACGACGGACGTGGCCGCCCGCGGCGGAGACCCGCCGTACATCGGCAATTTTTCCAAGGGGCTGCGGCACGACGACCTGGGCGACCCGGACCCGGTCTCGTACGGCTCCATGCTGCGCGCCCTGCAGAGCCGCGACCCGCAGGACTTCGAGCAGATCCTGCTGGGCACCATCATCACGGCGGGCGCCAAGCGGATGAAGCTCACCAACCCGCAGGGCGGCCTGGCCTTCAACCTCGCGGGCCCGGACCCGCAGGAGCCCACCATGCCCCCCGCGCCGCGCTTCGACAGCGTGGTGGAGGCACACGAAATGGGCGAGCTGTACTGGATGGCGCTCGCCCGCGACGTGCCGTTCGTGGACTACGCCACGGACCCCATCATCCAGCAGGCCGTCGTCTCCCTGAACACCGAGTTCCCCAGCCACGGGGGCACGGTGCCTGGGACGTGGCAAACCGTGTTTCGCGGGATCTTTCCCGGCGAGCAGAAGGGGCCGTACGTCTCGCAGTTCCTGTGGAAGGGGAACAGCGACCCGCGCAAGATGCCGGGCGGCGGACGCAACGCCACGGACGGATACGTCGCCTACGGCTCGCAGGTGATCGACCAGCGGCAGCAGACGGTGAAGGGCTTTGCCGACGTGGGCGCGGCGGCCGACTACCTGACGGACTTCGCGTGGTGGCTGCGGGCGCAGAACGGCGAGGACTTTCGCGGGGGCGACCAGTTCGACTTCACGCAGCGCCGCTTCATCCGCAACCTGCGCGACGGGGCCAACTACGTGCACTTTGACCTGGTGATCAACCCGTGGTACAACGCGGCGTGGATCCTGGCGTCGGAGCCCACGGGTACCCAGCAGGCCGCGGCGGCTGGCGCCGTGCCCATGCGCGACCGCGAGTTCCGCGCGGACACCGGCAACCCCTACGACCTGCTCGCCCCCGACTCCCCCACGGAGGCCGGCTTCGTCACCTTTGGCGACGTGCACCTGTTCGAGCTGCTCACGGAGGTCATTGGCCGCGCGGGGCGGGCGGTGTGGTGGCAAAAGTGGGGCGTGCACCGCCGGCTGCGTCCGGAGGAGTTCGGGGGGCGCATCGACAACTGGCTCAACGCGCGGCGCGACTACCCCATCCACGCCGACATCAAGAGCTCGCTGCTCACGGGCGGGCTGAGAACGTACTTCGGCAGCGCGGGAGACCCGTACACCTCGTACCTGCTGCCCCAGGCCTACCCGGAGGGCGCGCCCACGCACCCGGCGTACGGCGCCGGGCACGCCACCATCTCCGGGGCGTGCGCCACCATCCTCAAGGCCCTCTTCGACGAGCAGAAGAACATCGAGAGCCCCGTGATCGCCAGCGCCGACGGGCTGTCGCTGCTGCCGTACACGGGTTCCGGCGCCGCCGGGATGACGGTGGGGCAGGAGATCAACAAGCTCGCGGGGAACATCGCCCTGTTCCGCAGCGCGGCGGGGGTGCACTGGCGCAGCGACTACACCGAGTCGCTGCTGCTGGGCGAGGCGGTGGCCATCGGGCTGCTGCAGGAGCTTTCGCTGACCTTCAACGAGGACGATGCCTTCTTCGAGCTCACCAGGTTCGACGGGCAGAAGATCCGCATCCTGGACGGCAAGGTGGAGCCGGTCGTCGCCTGATTCGGCGATGGACCGCGGCGGCGCGACCGTGCGCCCCCGCGGGTGGGATGGACGACATAGAGTGATCCGGGACCTGGAAGGCCCCCGCCGGCACAGCGCCGGCCGGGGGCCTTTGGTGTCCGCGGAAGATGGAATCGACGGTGAGAGAACGATGGCCAGCCAGGCCACCGCCGGCAGAGCGCCCGGCATCGGCGTCCCCCGCACATCCGCGGCGGGACGGGCACGAACCCTGGCAGGAGCGATCACCATGGCAAAGACACATACGCTCGTCGAGGACTTCAACGACAACACCGCCGACACGGTGAAGTGGTGGGTCTTCGGCGACGCACGGGAGGTGAACCGGAGGCTGGAATGCTGGCTCGCCAGCAGTTCGGCGAGCACGTATGCGGGCTACACGGCCAAGGCCACGTACGACCTCACCGGTTCCATGATCTGGATCGAGCTCGTCCGTGCCCCGCGGACGGGCCAGGCACAGCTGCGCGCGTACCTGAGCGTGGGCAACGAGCTCAGCATCGGGTGCGTGGACGGGCTGCTGCGCTGCGAGCAGCAGGTGGGAGGCGCCTACACGGTGTTCGTCGCGCTGCCGTACGACCCCAGGGTCCACCGGTGGCTGCGGATCCGTGAGCTGAACGGCACCATCCACTGGGAAACCTCGCCCGACGGGTGCGCGTGGGCCACGCACTACAGCAATCCCGCCCCGTTCCCGGTCACGGCGGTGAGCCCCGGCGTGCTGACCGGCACCTACAGCGCCGTCCCCGCACCCGGCGTGGCGATCTTCGACAACCTGAACGTGGCGGAGACGAGCCGCGCGCGCCGGGTGGACGAGCGGCGGCTGGCGGCCCGCGCCATCCGCGACGAGGCGGCGGCCCTGGCGTCGGAGCGCAGGCACGACGAGCACGCCAACAACAACGACGAGGTCAACTACCCGGAGCGGCGCTTCGCCGGCAACTACTCCAAGAGCCTCAAGCACGACGCGCTGGGCGATCCCGACCCGGGCTCGTACGCCACGCTGCTGCGCGCCCTGCAGAGCGAGGACCCGGCGGACTTCGAGGAGATCGACCTGGCCACCGGGACCCCCATCAAGCTCACCAGCCCGCAGGCGGGGCTCGCGTTCGACATCGAAGGGCCGGACGCGCAGGCGCTCACCCTGCCCCCCGCACCCCGGTTCGACAGCGAGGTGGCGGCGCACGAGATGGGCGAGCTGTACTGGATGGCCGTGGCCCGCGACGTCCTGTTCTCCAGCTACGGATCGGACCCCAGCGTGGCCGTGGCCGTCACGTCGCTCAACAACGAGTTCCCGCGGTTCGGCGGCACGGTCCCCGTCACGGCGCAGAACGTCTTCCGGGGCATCTACCCGGGCGAGCAGGTAGGGCCGTACGTGTCGCAGTTCCTGCTCAAGGGCAACACGGACGTCCGCAAGCCCAACGGCCTGGGGCTGGATGCCAACGAGGGCTTCATCTCGTACGGCGCCCGCGTCATCGACCAGCGGCTCATTCCGGCGGTGGCCGGGATGGACTACCTGATGGACTTCCCCTCGTGGCTGGACGTGCAGAACGGCATGGACAAGCGCGGCATGGACACGTTCGAGACCACGCGCCGCTTCATCCGCACCCTCCGCGACGGCGCCACCTTCGTGCACTTTGACCAGGTGGTGGATGCGTTCTACAACGCCGCGTGGATCCTGATGTCGGAACCGGCGGGGAATCAACTGATCCAGCAGCCGGGCATCACCCTCCGCCCGCAGATCGACGCGGAGTTCGCGGCGGACCAGGGGAACCCATACAACCCGCCGGGCACCCTCGGCGACTCCCGCACACAGGCCGGCTTCGCGACGTTCGGCCCCATCCACCTGCTGCAGGCGCTGTCGGAGGTGCTGGGGCGGGCGCTGCGGGCCACGTGGTGGCAAAAGTGGGGGGTGCACCGCCGGCTGCGGCCCGAGGAGTACGGCGGGCGCGTGCACAACCAGCTGCTCCACACGGCCAGCGGCGGCGCGCAGGGGCGCACCTATCCCGTGCACACCAGCATCACCGCCTCGCTGCAGAGCGGCGGGCTGGCGCCGTTCTACGGGCAGACGGGCGAGCGCTTTCCCGCCTCGTACCTGCTGCCGCAGGCGTACCCGGAGGGCGCGCCCACGCACCCGGCGTACGGCGCGGGGCACGCGACCGGCTCCGGCGCCTGCGCCACCATCCTCAAGGCGTTCTTCGACGAGACGGCGGCGATCAAGAACCCGCTCCAGAGCCGCGCGGACGGCCTTGCGCTCGTCTCGTACACGGGCCCGGACGCAACGCAGATGACCGTGGGCGGCGAGCTGAACAAGCTGGCCGGCAACATCGCCATCTTCCGCAACGCGGCGGGCGTGCACTGGCGCTCGGACTACACCGAGTCGCTGCCCCTGGGCGAGGCCATCGCCATCGGGCTGCTGCAGGAGATGTCGCTCGGCTTCAACGAGGACGACGCGTACTTCGAGCTCACCCGGTTCGACGGGCAGCGGATCCGCATCTTCGACGGCAAGGTGATCCTGGTGGTGTGAACGATGGATGACCCGCAAAGGCGCGGCGGTCCCGGGCGTGGTGCCCGGGGCCGCCGGAACCCCGGACGGCTGTGGCAAACGACCCATCTGCATCCCTTATATTGTAAATTTTGCAGCAACGCACCCATCTTAAGATGTACATTATGCGCATCCGCTACCCTGAAAACCCGCTATGGTGGCAAAAAATCCTCGGGTGCTGCCGGAGATCTTTCTGAGCACCGCCCCATCGAGCGCGGCTGTCCAGCGCGCGCTAAAGCGGGGGGGAGATCCGGAAGATCGGCCCGCGGCTGTACACGCCCAATCGGGCCGATGCGCCCGAAGCGATCATCAGCCGGAATCTCTGGCAGGTCATCGGCCTGCTGTTTCCGGGCTCCGTGGTTTCTCATCGCACGGCGCTGACCCAGAAACGGACACCGAAAGGGACCGTGTTCCTGACGGGTGCGTACGAACGGACCGTGCAGTTGCCTGGGACGACGGTCCGCATTCTCAAAGGCGCGGGCCCGCTGGACGGGGACAGCAGCTACGTGGGCGCGCTCTACATGGCGTCCGAGTCCCGCGCCCTGCTGGAATGTCTGAGCCTGTCCCGGGTACGCAGCAGTGAGGCGTCCGTCGTTTCCCGCGCCGAGATCGAGGAGATCCTGGAGCGACGGCTTTCCTTCAAGGGCGAAGCCTGGATCAACCAGGTACGCGACCACGCCCAAACCATCGCGCCACAGATGGGGCTCCAGCCGGCGCACCTCAAGCTGGGACGCGATCATCGGTGCCCTCCTGGGCACGCGAACGACCCGAATGGTAACTGCCCAACTAGCTCAGCAGGCCAGCATGGGTGTGCCGGAGAAAACGCTGCGGAGCGCTTCCATGAGCGAGAGGCCCTGTTTTCGTACAGTCGAGATGTAGCTGCGGACCCGGCAGAAGATCTCGGCTCCCTCCTGA